>CACXCY010000179.1 GCA_902766265.1 uncultured Bacteroidota bacterium | reverse complement strand
TAAATTTTAACAATTGTCAATATAATATATACTCTATTGAATATCAGTACGGTAAGTAGTCCGTCAGTAGCCAAACAGTAGCTTGCTGGTAGCGTAGCAGTAGCCAAGCAGTAGCGTAGCAGTAGGTATTTTTTCGCGTTTTGAGAGCCGAAATGTTAATTTTCTGGAACCAACACTACAGGTGGTTTAACATTCGGCACTCTCCGGTTTTCCGTTTTAATTAGACAAGATGTTGACTTGTCATTGCGATGTGTCAGGATGACGGCATCAGGCAGTGTGGCGGCGACGATAACGCATCTGCAGCAGGTGCCAACGGGTCTTAATCCGCTCGTCCACTAGTCCAAACCACTGTCCCAGGACCAGGTCGCGGTCGGTCTTGACCTGCAGGGTGAGGAGGATGCCGATGGGGGGGCATCACGAAACTGCTCACCCACATGCCTGCGGGGGGCGGAACGATGCCTGCCGACGGCTCAGACCATCAGTTTCAGCAGGTCTTGCCCGATGTCGCGACGCATATATTTGCCCTCCCACTGGATGAGGTCGGCCGACTGATAACTCTTGAGCAAGGCCTCGGGCAGCGTGTTGGCGAAGCAAGTGACGCATATCACCCGCCCGCCGTTGGTCAGCACCTGTCCCTGGGCGTCGGTCTTGGTGCCGCAGTGGAACACCAGGGGCTTCTCACCAGGGACGCCTTCGCCGTCGAAATTCTCCAGCCCGTGGATGGCTTTGCCTTTCTCATAGTGCTCGGGATAACCTTGGGCCACCATCATGACGCACGCCGCCGTGCGGCTGTCGATGCTGATGTCCGACTGGTCGAGGGTGCCGTGCCAGGTGTGCTGGAACAGTTCCACAACGTCGCTCTTGATGCGTGGAAAGACCGACTCGGTCTCAGGGTCGCCCATACGCACGTTGTACTCGATTACATAGGGGTCGCCCGCCACATTCATCAGACCCACGAAGATAAAGCCCTTGTAAGGGATTTCCTCCTTGATGAGGCCGCGGATGGTGCGCTTCACAATGCGCTCCTCCACCTTCTTCATGAACTCCTTGTCGGCAAAAGGCACGGGACTCACCGAACCCATGCCGCCTGTGTTGAGCCCTGTGTCGCCCTCGCCGATGCGCTTGTAGTCCTTGGCCGACGGCAGCAGGAGGTAGTGCTGTCCGTCGGTGAGCACAAACACGGAGAGTTCGATGCCGCTGAGGAACTGCTCGACGACCACTTTCGAAGAGGCATCGCCAAACTTGGCATCCTCCAACATGGAGCGCAGTTCCCGCTCCGCCTCCGCCAGCGTGGGCACAATGAGCACCCCCTTGCCCCCTGCCAGACCGTCGGCTTTGAGCACGTAGGGGGCTTGCAGGGTGGAGAGGAACTCGATGCCGTCGCTTAGCGTGTCGCGAGTGAAAGTGCGGTATTGGGCTGTGGGGATGTTGTGCCGCTGCATGAACGCCTTGGCGAAATCCTTGCTGCCCTCCAGCTGCGCACCTTTGCTGCCGGGACCTATGACCATCACGTGGCGCAACTTGGGGTCATCTGCAAAATAGTCGGCTATACCCGCCACCAACGGTGCCTCAGGACCAACGACGACCATCTGCACATCGTGGCCGAGCACAAACTTGCGAATGGCGCTGAAGTCGTCCACCTTCAGGTCGACGTTCTTGCCACAGGCGTCGGTGCCGGCGTTGCCGGGAGCGATGAAGAGTTGCTCGCAGAGGGACGATTGGGATATCTTGTAGGCGATAGCGTGCTCGCGACCGCCCGAACCGAGAAGAAGTATATTCATAATGTAATGTTGTTTTATGCGTTTGGATGCTAATATTTTTCAAGGTCTTCGACGCTGTCCTCCCCCTCCTGCGCCTTTTGCAGATACAGGCGTGCAGCCGCCTCGTCGCCCATCTCCATGTAGAGGTGGCCGAGATAGTAGGCAGCCGAATAGTCCTCATCCTGCTCAAGGGCGCGTTTGAAGGCGTTGACGGCCTCGTCGTGCTCGTTCAGGTAACTGTAGACAAGTCCCATCTGACAGAGTACGCCGTAGTACTGCGGCTCCAGTTGGAGCACTTTCCGATAGCACTCCAGTGCCTTGTTGTAGAAAGCGCGGCTCTTCTCGTCCTGCACCGTATGCAGGGGCTGGAAGTGCTCATCAGGACACGCGGCCGCACACTCGTCGCCACAGGACGCGCAGCCGTCGGCTTCCTCGTCGGATGGCAGCGTCTCATCATCCGCTTCGCCGTCCGATTGCAGCGCTTCGCTATCCGCTTCGCCGTCCATTGCCGACAGAGCGTCATCCCCGCCGTCGGCCTCCTCTTGCTCAGCCATGCGGCTTTCGGCCTCTATAAGCATCGCCTTGTTGGCCGTGAGCACATTGTGAGCCGACGCCAATCCATCATAGGCACCGCCCAAGTTGAACCACACCTCAGGGTCGTCGGGCGACAGTTCGGCCTCATGCTTCAACCTTCGCAACTCGTCGGTCTCTTCGGCATCGATAGCCACCAACTGCGCGCTAATCATTTCTAACGCTGATTTATCGCCAAGTAGTTCCATGATGGGTGCATTGTAATTGAACTGCAAAAATACGAACATTTCTCGAATAATAGTTTTTTTTCGTACCTTTGCAAATTCTAAACGAAGAACAATGACTGATAATCAGGAATCACCTACACTGGAGAATACTCTGCCGATAGCCGCACTGGTATACGACTTCGACGGCACCTTGTCGCCTGGCAACATGCAGGAATTCGGCTTCATACAGGCCATCGGGCGCAACAAGGAGGAATTCTGGCGCAAAAACCACGAGTTGGCACAACAGAACGACGCCAACAACATACTCTGCTACATGTACAACATGCTGCAGGCCGCCCGCGCAAGTGGCATATCTCTGCGGCGTGAGTCATTCCAGCGTTTCGGTGCGATGGTGGACCTCTTCCCAGGGGTGACGGATTGGTTCTGGCGCATCAACGCCTATGGCCGCTCACTGGGGCTGCAGGTGAAACACTACATCAACTCTTCCGGCCTCAAGGAGATGATAGAGGGCACCCCTATCGCCAACGAGTTTGAGGACATCTTCGCCAGTTCCTACCTCTACGATGTGGACGGCATCGCCTATTGGCCCGCCGTAGCGGTGGACTACACAGCCAAAACGCAGTTCCTGTTCAAGATAAACAAAGGCATTCACGAAGTGAGCGACAACACGAAAATCAACCGTTTCGTGCCCGAAGAGGAACGCCCTGTGCCGTTTCGCCGCATGATATACTTCGGCGACGGAGAGACCGACATCCCCAGCATGAAGATGACCAAAACCAATGGCGGACACGCCATTGCCGTTTATCGCGACCCAAACCACCGCGACACCTCCCTACGCCTCATCCACGAGGGGAGGGTCAACTTCACCTGTCTGGCCGACTACAGCGAACACTCCGAACTTGAAAACGTGGTGCAACACATCCTCCGAAAAATCAAAGCCGAGTGGGATGTGCGCCAACTACAAAACCACTAACTCCAACACTGCCACACGTTATGTCGCATTCCAGCCGATTATCCAAACTCTGCTACCTCGCCTCATGGTTTGCCCGCGCCCGTTTTCTGGGGCGCCGCAAGCCGCTGCAGACGGTACTCTTTATCACCGACGCATGCAATTTGCATTGTCGCCACTGCGCATTGGCACAGAACGCTACAGACGGCACGCCTCTCAGCAAGTCGTACGAACAGATACACGACGAACTGACGTACTCCTACCAACAAGGGTCGCGTTTCGTAGATTTTGAAGGGGGAGAACCTACCCTCTGGCGTGGTCGGACAGGCGAACGCACGCTTACGGTCAACGATTTGATACTGCTGGCCAAAGAGATTGGGTTCTATTCCTGCACCATTACCACAAATGCGCAGCAACCTTTCGGCGACAGTTTGGCCGACAGCATCTGGGTGAGCGTTGACGGCATTGGTGCGGTGCACGACGATATCCGCGGAGAGGGCGCTTTTGCCCGTTTGGAGGAGAATGTGGCTCGCAGCAACCACCCTGCCGTCAGTGTCAACATGACCATCAACAACCGCAACTATACTGATGTGGAGCAGGTGGTGCGCTATGTGGCGCAGAACCCCCATCTGCAGCAGGTTTCCTTTAGTTTCCACACTCCCTATCGCGGCACCGAGCATCTGTTCCTCGACTGGCAGCGTCGCGCCGACACCATCGACATTATCATCGGCCTCAAGCGACAGGGATTCCCCATTATGAACTCCATCTCCGGCTTGCGCCTGATGAAAACCAACCGCTTCGAGAAGCAGTGCTGGGTGTCGAACTTTATCCTTACCGACGGCACCCGCCTCGATGAATGCCCCGGTAAGAGCGCCGGAGTATGCGAACAATGCGGTTTCGGTATGGCTGGCGAGATGCGCAGTGTTTTCGATTTCAAAGTCGACACACTTCGCGCCGGTATGCAGTTAAGGGTGTGAAGAAACCGTTTCTAAAGGGATGTTCAGCAAGAAAATCATAGATTGGTACAGCGAGAACGGGCGGTCGCTACCCTGGCGGGTTACCAGCGACGCCTACAAGATATGGCTCTCTGAAATCATCTTGCAGCAGACGCGCATCGAACAGGGAACCTCCTACTATCTGCGTTTTGTGGAGACTTTCCCCACGGTGTGCGATTTGGCTGCCGCCAGCGAACAGGAGGTGCTGAAACTGTGGCAGGGGTTGGGATATTACTCGCGGGCACGCAATCTGCACGCTGCCGCACAATACATCGCCACCGAGCTGGATGGCCGCTTTCCGGACACCTATGAAGGCATCCTGAAGCTGAAAGGCGTGGGACGCTACACGGCGGCGGCTATTGCCTCGTTTGCCTACCGTCTTCCATATCCTGTAATCGACGGCAACGTCTATCGTCTGGTAGCGCGTCTCTACGGCATCAGCACACCCATCGGGACCGATGCGGCCTACAAAGAGTTCGAGCAGTTGCTGCAACACCTCATCGACCGTCGCCGTCCCGACCTCTTCAACCAAGCGATGATGGATTTCGGCTCCATCTACTGCAAACCGGTGCCGGTGAACTGCGAAACGTGCATCTTCCGTCAAGAATGCGTCGCACGACGTGAGGACAGGGTCGCCTTGCTGCCCGTAAAAGCAGCCGCAACGGCCGTCAAAGAACGCTGGTTCTACTATTATCATCTGGAGTGGCGAAGCGACGGACAGACGCTGACGCTGCTGCATCAACGCACAGGGAGCGACATCTGGCGCGGGTTGTACGAGTTCCCCCTTCTGGAGGCCGACCACCCCCTCTCCGACGAAGAACTGCAACAGCAGAACAACACGTTTTTCAGCTCGCTGCACGTCACTCCCGCGACAAAGGCAGAAGTGGCGTTTTCCCTCGACCACAAGCTTACGCACCGCACCATCCACGCCACCTTTATCCATGCGATTTTGCCCGAAGACAGCACTCCGAATATAAGGAATGATAAGCCCTATACCGCAGAAGGGTTAAAAAAGCTGCCCATATCGCGTTTGATAGACAGATATTTGTCATCAATGTGCAAAAAATCTCCCGCACCATTCGGAAAAAAGTAGTATCTTTGCGTCAACTTTAACGTAATTACTAACATCACACATTCGCATCATGATTGGACTGAACAAAGTTATTTTGGTAGGAAATTTAGGCAAAGACCCCGAAATCATTACCTTCCCGCAGGAAACACGCCGCGAAGACGGCACGCCGTCAGTGGTCAAGAAAGCCACTTTCCCGCTGGCTACCACCGAGGTGCGTCGCGGTCGCGACGGTGAACGCATAGAGCAAACCGACTGGCACAACGTAGTGTGCTGGCGCGGGTTGGCCGACATCGCCGAGAGGATTCTCCACAAAAGCACGCAGGTCTACATAGAGGGCAAGCTGCAATCCCGTTCGTGGGAGGACCGCGAGGGCAACAAGCGCTATATTACCGAGGTGGTGGCTGAAAACTTCACCGTGCTGGGCAACCGCAACCGTTCCGAAGAGAACAACACGAACCAGAACCACGACCCCTATGCCAACATCCTGAACGACGAGACGGAGCCCCTGGGCGACCTGCCGTTCTAACCTGTGCGGAGATTATCAAACCCAAAGATTTCTTACTTGACAATGAAAAAGGGTGCCTCATAACGAGACACCCTTTTATAATGTACCAAACGTTGCTGAGGGTCAGATGCTGTAACCAGGTTTGCCAAGAAGGGCAAACATATTGTTTTTGTAGGCCTCCACACCGGGTTGGTCAAAGGGGTTGACACCAAGCATGTAGCCGCTCACGCCGCAAGCGAACTCGAACATATAGATGAGTTGTCCCAACGTTGCTTCGTCGATTTTGGGCAGCTCGATGCGCATCACGGGGACGCCGCCTTTTTCGTGAGCCAGCACGGTACCCTGCTCGGCGCAGTGGTTGATTTCGGTGAGCGACTTATCGGCAAGATAATTGAGCCCGTCGAGGTTCTGCTTGTCGACCGGAATGGCGACGCGATGGTGCGGTTTCTGGATGCTGAGCACGGTCTCGAACATGATGCGCTGTCCCTGCTGCACGTACTGCCCCATAGAATGGAGGTCGGTGGTGAAACTCAAACTGTGCGGCAGAATTCCTTTGCCTTCCTTTCCTTCGCTCTCGCCATAGAGTTGTTTCCACCATTCGCTGATGGTTCTGAGGTTGGGGGCGAAGTTGACCATCATCTCCACCTGGCGGCCTTTCTGGTAGAGAGCGTTGCGCACGGCGGCATATAGGAGAGCCGGATTCTCCTCGATACTGTCGCTTGCGAGACAGACCTTCCGCATGTGGCGCGCGCCACTTAGGAGAGAGTCGATATCCAGTCCCGTCATAGCGATAGGCAGGAGTCCCACAGGCGTGAGCACCGAGAAGCGGCCACCCACGTTGTCGGGAATGACGAAGGAGGAGTAGCCCTTCTGCAAGGCGATATCGTGGAGAGCGCCGCGATTTTGGTCGGTAATGGCGACGATACGCTGGGCGGCACCGTGCACCCCATAGCGCCGTTCGAGGTTTTTCTTCAGCAGGCGGAACGCTACGGCGGGCTCGGTAGTGGTGCCCGACTTGGAGATGACGACGACGGAGTAGTCCACCGTTGCCAGAATCTCCATCAGCCAATGGTAGTAGTCCTCGCTGAGCGTGTGGCCGGCGTAGAGGATATAGGGGTACCCCTGCCCGAAAGCGGCACGATGCTGGAAGGCGTCGATAACGGCACGGGCACCGAGATAGGAGCCGCCAATGCCGACCACCACAACGTATTCGGAGATGGCCGAGAGACGGTCCACCTCGTTGCGGATGCGCGAGGTGATGCGCGTGGTTGTCTTTGCCGGCAGGTCGACCCATCCCAGGAAATCGCTACCTGCGCCCTTGCCGGAGAGCAGTGTTTTTCTGGCTTCAGCGGCCGCTTTGGCCTGTTTGTTCAGCTCGCTCTTGGTGACGAACCTCTTTATGTGTTCAATGTCAATGGTCAGAGTTTCCATGGTGTAAAGTTTATTGTTTGAATTTGCAAAGATAACATTTTTTTGCATATCCTGCCCGTCAAATTGTTTTTGAGGGCACCAAAAGGAACGCCACACATAACATTCTTGATTAATAACTGTTTGTAATTGTAATCATTGTTGTTTTCGACGTATCGGAATCGAACAACAAATAACTGATGTTTAAAGAACTTTTTGTACCTTTGCAGCACGTTATGTGTGGGGTGCTTTTGGATTATTAATTGGTCTACGCGGGTATCGTCATTTACAGCATCGCCAATTCATCGGTTGCCGAACATTAAAAATCATAATAACCATATCATGAAAAAACTCGTTTTTACAATCTTCGCCACAATGATAATGCTTTGTGGCTGCAACAAAACAAAGCAGTTTGAGGTAACGCTCAACCTCAGCAACGCCGACGGCAAGAGTGTCTATCTCTTTAAGGATGTCAATGGAGCCGACACATTCGTCGACAGCACCGTCTTTGTCGGAGAACATGCCGTGTTAAAGGCAGGTTTCGACGACCCGCAAATTACCTACTTCATCAAGTTCAATCCCAATGACAAATGCGGTGTTATGCCATTCTTTACCGAGAACCAGAATGCTTCAATCACGGGCGACATGAACGACATGCCGCACTGGACCTGCGAAGGATGTCCGACATTGAATGAGCTGAACGCATACCACCAGAAAAACCTCACGCAATTTGAAGACCGAATCATGGCTCTCTCTGCCGAGATGCTTGCTGCCTACGCCGAAGGTGACACTGTCAAAGGTGCAGATCTCAACGGGCAGGTGATGACGCTCTACAACGCGTATGTCGAAAGCAATATGGAATACATCCACAGCCACCCCGACAGCTATCTGGCACACTATCTGCTCAGCACAATGATGCCCGAAATGGAGCTTGAGCTGGTGAAAGAAATATACGACAGCTTCACCACCGAGTCAATCTACAGCAAGCGCGTCAAAGAGTTCCTCGAAAATGACGAGGTACGGGAAAAGATAATCCGGGAAAACCACTCCTGCAACATTTAAACCGTCCCTCAAAGGATTCGGAGAATAATTCAAGGAAAACGCACAAAAGAAGACCTTCTGG
>CACXCY010000178.1 GCA_902766265.1 uncultured Bacteroidota bacterium | reverse complement strand
CCGCAATCCCACCACGACGCCGTCGCTTCCGCCGTCATGATGTACACAGTGCACGCAATCGCGCAGATCACCCACCCGATTACATTGTTTGCTATGTGATATCGTTTCATAGTGAAAAATTAGTGTATTGTCTTAATCCTTGAAACCCTAAAACTCTCAAACCCTTAAACCTTCAAACCCTTAATCCCGCAATATCGGCATCGTCATACATCTCGCTCCGCCGCCCGCCCTCGGCAACTCGCTGCCGGGGAACGCCGCCACAAACTTCTCGTAGCCGTTCATATCCACCTTCCCGCTCACTATATCCTCCGCGTTCAGCACCGCGAAGCCCGCTTTGTCCAGCGCCTCTATCGTCTTCGTGTTCCGGCGGTAGCCAATCACCTTGCCGTCGCCCAGCGAGAAGAAATTGCACCCGCTGTGCCACTGCTCCCGCAGCTGCACCCACGGGTCGCTCCCGCCCCCTATCACAGGCTCTATCTCCCACCCCAGGCTGTTCAGCCCCTCCACAATATTGTTCACCTTGCGGTAGCTGATATTGCCCTTCTCGATGCTAATCAACGTCGTATCCTTGCCGGCAAACAAGCCAGTCTTCTTCAGCATCGGCTCAAACACCATGCACTGATGCTTGCCCAAGAAGGTAAACACCATATCCAGATGTATAAAACTCTCCGGACTCTTCGGCAATTCCTGCACCAGTATATTGAATTGCTCACGCTCCTTGGCAAAGGTCTGCGCGAGGTATTTAATGCCCTTGGTGTTGGTCCTTATACCCTGACCGATGCACAGCAGGTCCTTCGAGGCAATCTGCACATCGCCCCCCTCCGTCCTCGCATCGCGGTCCCACGCCATCGCATTCAGCCTCTCCACCTTGAAGAAATGCTTGAAGATAGCCTCATAAATCAACGTCTCGCGCTCCCTCACCTCGAAACTCATCGAATTGACAAGCACACGGTCATACACTGTCGAACTAGCATCCCGCGTGAAAAACAGATTGTACAACGGCTTCAGCAAGTAGCGCTCGTCGTCCTTGCCGTCCCACTCAGGGTCTTCATATCCCTGGATAAGTATATCGGCCAGCGACGCCGCATCCATCTCCATCAACCGCTCGCTCAACCCCTCGTCGCAGTCGTCCATATCGCAGCTCTCCTCCACCAAGTGGCGACGGACAGCCTCGTCCTTCAGCAACTCCGCAAGGATATCCTCCACATAGTACACATCCGTCCACCGCTCCAGCACCCCGCAGAAATTGGCATACTCACCATCCACTATCGGCTTGTTCAGAATATCGCTATACAGCGCATGCGCCGCATTCAGCGGTGTCATACGCTCAATCTCCACACCCGGACGATGCAGCAGCACAGCTCGCAGCCGCCCCGTCTCCGAAGCCACATTCACCTCGCACGGTATATTGTTTGTCACTCTCATATCTCTGTTATTCATTATACTATACACTGCACACCATCCACTACCCACACTATATACAAAATGCAAATATACGAATAAATTTTCAAACGGCCGCAGATATGACAAAAAAAATCTTCCGGTCCGCTTCCGGTCCGCTTCCCCTCCGCTCCCCCTCCGCTCCCCCTCCTATCAAACCCGAACAAATTGGGGAGGGGATGCGGAGGGCATCAGGAGTGGGTCACCCCCTCAAAATCAGCCAACTAACAAAAAACCGCCGCCGCAGGCATTCCTGCGACGGCGGGAAATTGGATTTATTACTGATTTACAGCGCGTTCCGATTACGCCATATTGTGGAACACGTTGACCACGTCGTCGTCGTTCTCCAGACGCTCGAGGAGGCCGTTGACGTCCTCCTGCTCCTCGTCGGAGAGTTCACGCGTGGTGAGCGGGATGCGCTCGAACTTGAAGGACTTGATTTCAAGACCCTTGTCCTCGAGGAACTTGGAAATGGGACCATAGTTGGCGAAGTCGGCGTAGATGAGTATCTCGTCCTCGTCGCGGAACACCTCATCGATGTCGCAATCAATGAGTTCCAGCTCGAGCTCGTCCATGTCGATGTCGTCGCGCCAGGCGACCACAAAGGAACATTTGCGCTCAAAGAGGAAGTCGTTCATACCCATGGTACCCAACTCACCTTTGCCACGCACGAAAGCGGCGCGGAGGTTGGCCACAGTGCGCGTAGGGTTGTCGGTAGCGGTCTCGACCACAATAGCCACACCGTGAGGACCTTTGCCGTCGTAGACGACCTCCTTGTAGGCCGACTTGTCCTTCTCAGTGGCACGCTTGATGGCGCGTTCGACGTTCTCCTTGGGCATCGACTCGCTCTTGGCGGTCTGCATGAGCAGACGCAGGCGGAGGTTGCTCGAGGGATCGGGACCGCCGGCGAGGACGGCGAGTTCGATTTCTTTACCAATCTTGGTGAAGGTACGGGCCATATGGCCCCAACGTTTCAGTTTTCTTGCTTTACGGTATTCAAATGCGCGACCCATAATTTTAGTATTTTTATTGATTTAATTGATTTCTAAGATATTCAGTACAAGCCTCGAATGTGGGGAAGGTATGGTCCTCGGGAACGACTTCGGGAATAAGTTTCATGTTCTTAAGCATGTACATAGGCTGAGGCTGTATGATGGTCATAAGCACCTGGGCACCACGGCTCTGGAGGTCCTTGATAGCTTCCTCCATGGCGTAGAGTCCGCTTTGGTCCATAAAGGAAACCAGCCGCATACGGATGATGACACTCTTGGCATCGGCCGGGACGGTCTGCATCACCTCTTTGAACTTGTTGATAGTACCGAAGAAGATGGGACCGTTGAGACGCTGTACATAGATTTTGTGCGCCACCGTGTCGGGCATGCCGTGCTCGTCATCCCATGGGCTCTCCTTGTCGAAGTTGGTGAGTTCCTGACTGCTGTATCCTCCCTCCACGAGGTCGGAAGCACGTTTCATGAAGAGCACGCAGGCGATGACCATGCCGATACCCACGGCGGTGAGGAGATCGACAAAGACGGTGACAAGGAACACTACGATAAGCACCACGGCGTCGGCACGCGGAATCTTGACGAGGTCTTTGAAACCCTTGAAGTCGATGATGCCCCAACCTACAGTGAGAAGAATACCAGCGAGGACCGACAGCGGCACATACTGCACCACACTACCCAGACCTAACATGATG
>CACXCY010000177.1 GCA_902766265.1 uncultured Bacteroidota bacterium | reverse complement strand
CATATAAACGAGGAGATTTTTATTCTTTCCGATGGCGCAATGGGGTTCCATTGTAACTGAGGGAAGAAGAAAAATATGCCGTTTAGACGCTTTAAGAAAAACATTGAATTAATTTTAAACAACTTCTAACCAATCAAATCCACTTCTCCATGTCCTCTCTGCCTCCCATCTTCCTCGATCTCGCCGTGATTCTCGTCACAGCCGGTGTCATTACTGTGGTGTTCAAGTGGCTGAAACAGCCGTTGGTACTTGGCTATATAGTGGCGGGTTTCTTCATCGGTCCCTATTTTCCGTGGTTTCCAGGTGTGGCCGACGATAGCAATATCCACGTGTGGAGCGACATTGGTATCGTATTCTTGATGTTCGCCCTGGGTTTGGAGTTCAGCATCAAGAAACTCAAGAAAGTGGGAAGCACAGGTGCCATTACCGCGCTCACCGAGCTGTTCTTCATGTTCCTTATTGGCTCCAGCGTCGGGCGCATCCTCGGATGGGGTGGAATGGATTGTATCTTTTTGGGCTGCATGCTCTCCATCTCTTCCACAACCATTATTATCAAGTCGTTCGACGACCTCAAACTCAAGCAGCAGAAGTTCACCGGCACCGTAACGGCCGTGTTGGTGGTGGAGGATATCATCGCCGTGCTGTTGCTGGTGTTGCTCTCCACCATCAGCGTCAGCAGCCACTTTAACGGTGGCGAGTTGGGCATGTCGCTCGTCAAGCTGGTGTTCTTCCTCATCGTATGGTTTACCTTTGGCATCTATCTCATCCCCACTTTCCTGAAGTGGATGCGCCGTCACATGACCGAGGAGACGCTCTGCATCGTTGCCGTCGGGCTCTGCTTCGCTATGGTGGTCATGGCCTCGTATGCGGGATTCAGCGCGGCGTTGGGAGCTTTTGTAATGGGCGCCATCTTGGCCGAAACTATTGAGGCCGACACCATCCATCGTATCATCACACCCATCAAGAATCTTTTTGGTGCTGTGTTCTTTGTGTCGGTGGGTATGCTTGTCGACCCGCAGATTCTGGTGAAATATATTGTCCCCATTCTGGTTATTGCCATTACCGTCATCGTTTTCAAATCCACAGCTGCTACGGCTGGTGTGCTCCTTTCTGGCAAACCGGCTCGGACGGCGATACAGTCGGGTTTCTGCTTCTGCCAGATAGGTGAGTTCTCTTTTATCATCGCGGGATTGGGATTGAGCTTCCATGTGATCAACCCTGACCTATACCCCATTATCGTCTCGGTGTCTATTCTCACCACCTTCGTGACTCCCTATATGATCAAAGCCGCCACCCCGTTCTACAATAATGTCTATCTGCGTTTTCCGCAAGGGTGGCGAATGGCGCTTGACCGCTATAGCTCGCAGGCCAAAAGTTCGGGACATGAAATTACGGTGCGCAAGTTCCTGAAACGGCATCTCACCGCGGTGCTGCTCTATGGTACCGTGCTGGCCGCGTTGTTTGTCATCTCCATGTCGTTCCTCAAACCTTTCCTGAACGCCACTTTTGTCACCGCCTCCGGCTCAGCATCGGTATGGGGCAACATTATAGGAATGGCCGTCACGCTCACCATTATGGCACCGTTCCTCTGGGCTATTGCAGTCAAGAATGTAAACAAGGAGCGCATCAAACGATTGCTGGCAACGTACGAATACAGCCGAGCGGTAGTCTTTCCGGTGCTTCTGTTGCGCTATTTCATAGCTGTGTTTTTTGTGGGACTTGTTATCGGAGGATACATCCATCTAGCCGTAGGTTTCATCCTCGTTTTGGCTGTTTTTGCCTTCATGGTCATTCGCTTTTCGCGGAGAGCCAATAGGTTCTACCATCGCATAGAGAATCGCTTTGTGAGCAACTTCAACCAACGTCAGGCGCAGCAGTCGTTCAAGATACCGGCGTCGCTGGAGAAGAATTTCTATATGGAGCATGTGCGACTCACCCAGTTCTCCGAGTTTGTGGGCTGTCGTCTGTGCGATTCCGGCTTCCGCCAGAACTACGGTATCAACGTTGTCTCCATCGAGCGTGGCGAGCATATCTACGACTTGCCCGACAAGGACACCATCCTCATGCCGCAGGACCGTCTCACGGTCATAGGAAACGAGGAGCAGATAGCCAAATTTCGGGCAGCCGTCGAGGTGGAATCCGAGATGTTGATTCACGACCATTCCGACAATGAGCTGAACATTTACCGGTTGGAGGTGAAAGAGGATAGCGCGTTGAGCGGCACCGATATTATCCGCTCTGAATTTCAGCGTAAATACCATGCTATGGTGATAGCCATCGAGCGTGGCAAGGACTATATGCTCAATCCACCAGCCAATGCTGTTTTCACGGTAGGCGACGTCGTGTGGCTGGTTTCGCCCGACGAGCTCTCGTTATCGGCATTCGAAAAGCATTAGTAGTCAACTCTTATTGAGTTGTCTGATGCAATTTTGAAGCAACTCCGATGTAAGTCTGATGTAACTCTGATATAAGTCTGACTTGAGGTTGCCCCCGAAAACCGTCACCCAGAAAAATGGATGACAAGTGCATTTCACATTCTACGTTCTTCATTTCAGGTTCATATTCGTAAGTTTGTTCCGCGTTTTTTTCTTCTCTATGTTATCAGGGTCAACATCATAGTTGTTTAACATGTAACGACAAGATCGCGTCCCTTATGGCAAACAAAAAGAGCCATCCTTGGGGACGGCTCTTGTTTTACAACCGGACGGGCCGGATGTCAATTTCCGAAGCGTTTCTCTTCGCTTGGACGGGACTCTTCTTGAATGAGGTTAGTCGCCGTAGCCAGTTTGGTAGTTGTCGGAGACGATTTTTATCTGTATACGCTTGCCGTTCTTCAACATTCCGTCGTAAGTGATGGTGATGGGAGTGCCGTCATTGTTGCCCGACACACGATAGGTGCCGCTGCTGAAGATGGACTCGTTCTCGTATTGCACACCGTCGAGCGTGCCGCCACCGCCCAAGACTCCGTCGTTGGCCCATGCCTCGAACGAGATCTGGATGGAACCTCTCATGTGCAGTCCTACCAGCACCTCCTGGGGCCAATGGGCCGGGTTGGCCAAATCAATGTTACAGTTCCATGCGTTAGGATTGATGTGGATGCCTTCGATTGCCAGCACGGGGTCGCCGTTGGCCAGGGTGTCGTCGGTATATGCACTCACCAGCGTGAGCTCGCTATGGTAATAGTCCACCACCACATCGTCGAATGTGTAGGTCTGCCCGTCGTACACCACGGTATTGTTGGGGATATTCAGCGACGAACCGCCGTTACCGCCATTGTTATTGCCACCGCCATTGCCGGCGCCGTTGTCTTTCTCGCTGCAGGCCACCATTGCCGTCAAGGCAAAGGCAACCATCAAGATTGAAAATACTTTCTTCATTGTTGTGTGTTTTTTTTGATTGGTTAGATGCTGCAAAGGTACAACATTTTTCCGATATGACAAATATTATTTGGTACTTGCTTTGCCAAAGGCATGTAGAGCGGGCTTCCCGAGACGGAAAACTGTGCCCCAGACCACATGCTTTTGGCAAAAAAGCGTATCTTTGCAAAAAAATCAGAGTGACATGGACTATGCGAACAAGATAGCAACTGCTCTCAATGTGGGCATTAGGCAGGTTGAGAAAACCATTGAACTTCTTGAATCGGGTGCCACCGTACCCTTTGTGGCTCGTTATCGCAAAGAGGCCACAGGCAACCTCAACGAGGTGCAGATTGCCGCTATCCGCGACTTGCTGGCTAAACTCAAGGAGATTGACCATCGTCGCGACACCATATTGCAAAGCATACGCGAACAGGACAAGCTCACGCCCGAACTGGAACAGCAGATAACAGCTGCGGAGACATTGACAGAACTCGAGGACCTTTATCTTCCCTACCGTCCTAAACGCAAGACTCGCGCAAGTGTGGCCGCTGCCAAAGGTCTTACGCCATTGGCCGACGAACTCATGAAACAGCACGTTGGCGACGTGGAACAAGTGGCAGCCCGTTACGTTAACACCGACAAAGGGGTGGCTTCCGTCGACGAGGCATTGGCTGGCGCCCGCGACATCATCGCCGAACGGTGTGCCGAAGACATCACCTTGCGCAACCGTATTCGTAACCTGTTCCGTCGCAGTGCTGTGCTGACCAGCAAGGTGGTCAAGGGCAGAGAAACGGATGCTGCCAAGTTTCAGTCGTGGTTTGATTGGCAGGAACCCGCATCAAAGGCACCTTCGCATCGCGTACTGGCCATGTTCCGTGGCATGGACGAAGGTCTGCTACGCGTACACGTACTCCCTGCTGACGACAGTCAGGCACTCGACATTATGGAGCGTCAGTTTGTTCGTGGCACATGCCCCTCGAGCGAACAGGTGCGGATGGCTGTGTGCGACGGCTACAAGCGCTTGGTGGAACCCTCTATCGAAAACGAGTTCTTCAACCAACTTAAGGAGAAGGCCGACAGTGAAGCCATCAAGGTTTTTGCCGAAAACCTGCGTCAGTTGCTGCTGGCGCCACCCCTCGGACAGAAACGCATCCTGGCCATCGACCCTGGGTTCCGCACCGGCTGCAAGACCGTATGTCTTGATGCCCAAGGCAATCTGCTCCATAACGAGACTATCTACCCGTTCTCTTCCGTGCGTGAGGAGCGCGAGGCCATCAACAAACTGGAAAATCTGGTGGAGGCCTTCAAAATAGAGGCCATAGCCATAGGCAACGGCACCGCGGGTCGCGAGACCGAAGATGTGGTCAAGAAGTGTCATTTCCGGACCAACGGAAAGAAACTCATCGCCGTCATGGTTAGCGAGAACGGCGCATCGGTCTATTCTGCCTCGGATGTGGCTCGCGAGGAGTTCCCCGAATATGATGTCACCGTACGCGGGGCTGTCAGTATAGGCCGTCGCTTGATGGATCCACTCTCCGAGTTGGTCAAGATTGATCCCAAGAGCATCGGCGTGGGCCAGTACCAGCACGATGTGAATCAGTCACTGCTGCGCGACGGACTCAACGATGTGGTGGTAAGTTGCGTTAACAGTGTCGGTGTGGAACTCAACACAGCCAGCAAGGAGCTACTCTCTTATGTGAGCGGCATCGGCCCATCTCTGGCTGCCAATATCGTGGATTACCGTTACAGCCAAGGTCCTTTTACCTGCCGTCGCGAGCTGCTGAAAGTGCCTCGACTGGGCGAGAAGGCCTATGAGCAATGTGCCGGATTCCTGCGGGTGCGGGAAAGTAATAACCCCCTTGACCGCAGTGCGGTGCATCCTGAGCGTTACGCCTTGGTGGAACGTATGGCTGCCCAAGTCGGAACCGACGTGGAAGGACTGATGAAGGACAAGGCACTGCGCGAGAAGATAGACATCCGGCAGTTCGTCGACAGCGATTGCGGATTGCCCACGCTGCAGGACATCATGAAAGAGCTCGACAAACCGGGGCTGGACCCTCGGACCAAGTTTGAAGTCTTCGAGTTCGATCCCAATGTGACTAAAATCGAGGACCTTCACGAAGGCATGATACTACCGGGCATCGTGACCAACATCACGGCCTTTGGTGCCTTCGTAGATATAGGTGTGCATCAGGACGGACTGGTGCATATCTCACAACTGGCCAACCGACGCGTCAGCGATCCTAATGAGGTGGTGAAGCTACATCAGCACGTAAAAGTAAAAGTTATCGACGTAGACCTTCAGCGCCGCCGCATCTCATTGTCGATAAAGCAAGCTAACTGTTAAGCTGACGGCAGCCGGTATCCTTTCCCGCAAAAGGGGTTGGCGACTATCGCCAGCCACTTTCATTACTTGTTGCGCAACACAATGAAGGGAATCAATATCTCTTCCATGGAAACGCCGCCGTGCTGGAATGTGTCCATGTAGTAGGTAGTGTATTGGTTTTGGTTGTTGGGATAGACAAAGAAGTCGTTGCTGCGGGCGAAAATGTAGGGAGACGTGATGTGACGTTTGGGTAGAAAAATCTTGGTGGGGTCTTTGACTTCGAAGACTTGGCGGGGATTGTAGTCCAAAAGGCGCCCTTGCTTGTAGCGTAGATTCACCGAAACATCCTTGTCGCCCTTGACACGCACAGGATTATCGACACGCACGGAACCGTGGTCGGTGGTGATAACCATGTTGACGTCGCGCTCTGAGAGTACCTTGATGACTTCCAACAAGGGTGAATGTTCCATCCAAGAGAGTGTAACCGAACGGTATGCCTGCTCGTCAGAGGCCAGTTCGCGTACAATGTTGGAGTCGGTACGGGCATGGGAGAGCATGTCTATGAAGTTATAGATGATGACGTTCAGTTTGTTTTTCATCATGTTTGGGATGCTGTCGACCAAGCGTTTCCCATATTGGGCGTTAAGGACCTTGCTATATGTGTGCTTGATATTGAATCCGTGACGGCGCAGGTTCTCATCGAGCAGCTCGTTTTCATATTGGTTTTTGAAGCCCTCTTCGTCTTCGTTGACCCAGTATTGGGGATACTTGCGCTCAATCTCGCCGGGCATGAGACCGCCGAACATGGCGTTGCGGGCGAACTGGGTGGTAGTGGGGACTATGCTGAAGAAGATGTTGTCCTGCTCTGTTCGCATGTATTTCTCCACGGTGGACTGGAGGTATTTCCACTGGTCGTAGCGGAAGTTGTCAATAACGATGAGGAATGTGGGACGTTCATCTTCCAGTAAGGGGAAGAGTTTCTCCCTCAAAACGGTAGGCGACATGAGCGGTTTGGGCTTGTTGCCCGACAGCCAGTCCACATAATTGTTTTCGTAGAAACGGCAGAAGAGTTGGTTGGCCTCATCTTTTTGGGATTGGAAGATGTCGTGAATGTTCTCATCGTCGGTGTTGGTGAGTTCGATGTCCCAGTATACGAGACGCCTGTAGAGTTCAATCCATTCGTCGGCGGTGAGGTTTCCCGATAGTTGCAAGCTGATTTCGCGGAACTTCTGCTGGTAGTTCATGGTGGATTTCTCGCTCATGAGGCGATGTGCTTCGGTATGTTTCTTGACCGAAAGGAGTATCTGGTTGGGGTTGACGGGTTTGATGAGGTAGTCGGAAATCTTGCTTCCCAGGGCTTCATCCATGATGTGTTCCTCTTCACTCTTGGTTATCATGATGACGGGAAGCTGGGGATAGCGTTCCTTGACCACAGCCAGCGTGTCGAGTCCGCTGAGTCCAGGCATGTTCTCGTCCAGGAAAACCAAGTCGGCCGAGTGTTCCGACAATTCGTCCAGGGCTTCGTCGCCCGACATGACAGGTATGACTTTGTATCCCTTTTCTTCGAGGAAAAGGATGTGTGGCTTGAGGAGGTCGATTTCGTCGTCGGCCCAAAGGATGGTTATCTGGTCCATGTTGACAATAGATAATGTGAGCGGTTATGGTGCTTGGAGCGGCTGTTTGCAATTGATGAAACGGCATTTGCGTATTTTTATTTTCTGCGGGAGCGTTAAAACGGGTTTAAATTTGTATCTTTGCAGTCCAACCGCAGCGCCCCGTTATCGCAACAGGGCGCTATGGTACATTGACTTAAACGCATGTATGGATTGATTCGGCATTGTTGATACATTGGCTTGACCTAACATAATTAT
>CACXCY010000176.1 GCA_902766265.1 uncultured Bacteroidota bacterium | reverse complement strand
GCGCCTCGAGATGGGCCAGCAGCTCGGCCTGCGCGACCCGCAGAAGTTCGCCCCCCTCTGGGTCATCGACTTCCCTTTGTTAGAGTGGGACGACGAGACACAGCGCTACTACGCCATGCACCATCCCTTCACCGCCCCCAAACCGGAGGACGAGCCGCTGCTCGACGACCCCAGCCGTTGGGGCGACATCCGTGCCAACGCTTACGACATTGTGATGAATGGCACCGAGGTGGGTGGCGGCTCCATCCGTATCCACGACCGTACCTTGCAGAACAAGATGTTTCATACCCTTGGCTTCACCGACGAGCAGGCCTACGCCCAGTTTGGTTTCCTGATGGATGCCTTCACCTACGGCGCTCCGCCACATGCCGGTCTGGCCTTCGGCTTCGACCGCTTGTGCTCCCTGTTTGGTGGTGCCGACAACATCCGCGACTTTATCGCTTTTCCCAAGAACAACTCGGGTCGCGATGTGATGAGCGGCAGCCCAGCGCCTATCGCACAGGCACAGCTCGACGAACTGATGATTGACCTCCGTCCTGCAAAGCAATAGCACCTTAACCCCATCCGGCAGACAATGGCAGACAACTATTTGGAGAAACGCTACGAGGAGGTGTTCGGACAGGGACGCCGCCAAGTGAAGCGCATCGGTCATACCGTTGACGAACTCTTGCGGAAGAACCGCAGTTGCCGCGGCTACAAGAAGAGTTTCACGGTCACCCGCGAGATGCTGGAGCGTATTGTGGGCGTCAACACCAAGATACCTTCGGGATGCAATCGGCAGGTGCTGCGCTTCAAGCTGGTGACCAAAGACACCGGTGCCGAGAAGGTATTGGCAAATATCAAGATGGGTGCCGCGTTGCCCGAACTTCATCTTCCTTTCCCTGGCACCGAGCCGGAGGCCTTTATTATTGTCTGTTGCGAGGGGCAGGAGACCAAGTTGGTGGATATTGATTTGGGCATCTCGTTGCAAAGTATGCTGCTCAAGGCGGTGGAGATGGGACTGAACGGACTCATCATTGGTGCCTTCAACAAGGCATCCCTGACCGAGGCGTTCCAACTTCCGCATGACCCCATTGCCGTGCTTTGCATAGGCAAAGGTGCCGAACGTATCGAACTCACCCCCATCGCTGCCACTGAGAGCCACGCATACTACAGGAAAGAGACCTCGCAAGGCATGACGCATTTCGTCCCCAAGGTTCGCCTGGAAGACCTGATACTACCTTAACGCGAGACCCTACAAATCCATGAATGCATGAAGGATCTTCGCACCCGAATGCCAAAATAAAACGAAAAAAGTTTGCTATTCTGTTCATAGATTCAGATTTATGTGTATTTTTGCAAACTCTAAAGGGATGCAGATTCCATAAGTTTGCTGGCTTAGGAGTGTGCAATTCATTTAGTTATGTCCGTATCGTGTGCGGAGGCAAGTTCTGTGCCGATACATAATTATAAACCAATATAGGAGAAAAAAGTTATAGCAGCATTAGTACAACAGAAGCCGCCTTTCAAAGGGCGTGGACGCGGGCCTGTCAAGAAAGAGCCCGAGCATCGGATTAACGAGCGCATCACCGTACCTATGGTTCGCGTGGTGGGTGAGGGCATGACTCCCACCATCCTCAACACCCGCGACGCCATCAAGATGGCCTACGACCAAGGTCTCGACCTGGTGGAGATTTCGCCTAATGCCAACCCTCCGGTATGCAAAATCATCGAATACCAGAAGTATCTCTACGAACAGCGTAAAAAGCAGAAAGAAATCAAGGCCAACTCGACCAAGATTGTCATCAAGGAAATCCGACTCAGTCCACAAACCGACGACCATGATTTTAACTTCAAGCTGAATCACGCCATCCGTTTCCTCAAAGAGGGTAACAAGGTCAAGGTGGATGTTTTCTTCCGTGGACGCTCCATCGTCTACAAGGAGCAAGGCGAAACCCAGCTGCTGAAGTTTGCCGAAGCTCTGTTGGAATATGGCAAACCCGAGGTGATGCCGCGTCTGGAGGGTAAGAGAATGTTGATGATTATCGCCCCCAAGAAATAGCTGCCGCATTAATTAACGAAACAGTCTATCTGCAACATATAGTCTAACTTAAAAAACAGTAAAGTAATGCCAAGAATGAAGACAAAAGCCAGCGCCAAGAAGCGTTTCACCTTCACCGGCACCGGCAAAATCAAGAGAAAGCATGCTTACCACAGTCACATCCTGACCAAGAAGGAAACATGCCAGAAACGTAATCTCGACCACACCGCACTGGTGAGCCGCGATGACGAAAAAAGAGTTAAGAGAATGCTCTTAGCTTAACAGGATTCCGGTCGTAGGCGCCAGGTCGCAGTCAGACATCCTGTCTGCCGCACGGCAGGGAGCCGAAAGCCAGATTCAAACAGGAGTTATTAACCATTGTTTCGAGCACCAAAGAGCTGTTGCGACATACAGCCGCTGAAACGAGAAAAAATTAAAACTAATGCCAAGATCAGTAAACGCAGTTGCTTCAAGAGCACGCAGAAAGAAAATCCTCAACCGCACCAAGGGTTATTGGGGCAGAGGTAAAAACGTTTGGACAGTTGCCAAGAACAAATGGGAAAAAGGCCAGACATACGCATACCGTGACAGAAAAGCCAAGAAAAGAGAGTTCCGTGCTTTGTGGATTAACCGTATCAACGCCGGTTGCCGCTTGAATGGAATCTCCTATTCTGTGTTCATGGGTGAATTACACAAGAACAACATCGAACTCAACCGCAAGGTTCTCGCCGACCTGGCCATGAACCATCCGGAAGCGTTCACCGCTGTTGTCAAGATGGTAAAATAGTATATTGTAAAGCATTTGTCGAAAACCAACCTTATACTAAATTACAAACACTTTTAAACATATTTTGTCATGGGAAAAAATGAATTAATGCAATATGTAGAGAATTTGACCGAGCGCAAGGCGTTCCCCGAATTCAAAGCCGGCGATACCATCACTGTCCACTATAAAATCCGCGAAGGAAACAAGGAGCGTATCCAGAACTTCCAAGGCGTTGTTATCCAGCGCAGCGGAAGCGGTTCAACTGAAACCTTTACTGTCCGTAAGATTGCCAACGGTATCGGCGTGGAGAGAATCTTCCCCATCGCATCCCCGTTCATCGAGCAGATCGACATCAACAAGCGTGGTGCCGTCCGCAGAGCGAGAATCTTCTACCTCCGCAATCTCACCGGTAAGAAAGCACGTATCAAGGAAAAACGGCTTAAATAGTCGTTCTCCGCGCAGAGAGACTGTCAGCAGGGCAAGCCGTATGGCTTGCCCTGCTTTATTTGAACCAACGCCAACATAATAAACTTCCTGGTTTTACGTTTGAGGGTAGACAACCAGAATAACAATGAGAATATGCTGCAAATAGGAACAAAAGCCCCGATGTTTGAAGGGGTGATTGAAAATGGCGAACCGGTGAAATTGACCGATTTCAAAGGCAAGAAACTGGTGCTGTATTTTTATCCCAAGGACAGTACTCCGGGTTGTACGGCGGAGGCGTGTGATTTTCGGGACAACTATGAGCGTTTCCTTGCCAAGGGGTATGCGGTGTTGGGGGTGAGCAGGGACAGCGCGGCATCGCATCAGCGCTTTATCGCCAAGTACAATTTGCCGTTCCATCTGATTGCCGACACCGATTGCGCCATTCTCAAGGCATACGAGGCCTGGGGCGTGAAGAAGATGTACGGCAAAGAGACTGAAGGCACGCTTCGCACCACCTATGTGATTGACGAGACGGGGGTGATAGTGGACGCCATTGGCAAGGTGGACACCAAGAACCATTCCCGTCAGCTTTTGGGAGAGTAGGTTCGGCTGTGCGTGCTGCGGAAGTTTTTTCGCTGTTATCGCGTTTTTTTCCGTATCTTTGCATTCGCAAGTGCTCTGGGCTGGGAGGCGCAGGGACTTGTAAAATAAATTAATGTAAGAGGATAGCGTTGCCGAGGGAATGGACATTCCGGCTTGAATATGTTGCCGATGTTCCGTTGACTAAGGTTTCGCCCCTCAAAAAGGAGTTTTAAATCATGTTAGTCAAAGTAAAAAATCATGGAGAAATCCAGGTGGAAGCAGGCCTGTCGATGATTGATGTGCTGAAAGCC
Source organism: uncultured Bacteroidota bacterium (assembly GCA_902766265.1). GTDB lineage: Bacteria > Bacteroidota > Bacteroidia > Bacteroidales > P3 > Colimorpha. Next base: position 8,601 of record CACXCY010000176.1, on the reverse strand, counting down.
CTCGATTCGAACCTGCTCAACGTGGCTGTGGCAGCCCGAGTGAACAACGGACCAATAAGTGATTTGCGAACTGCCTTGAATACTGATTGCGAGCTTGAGCTCGTCGAGATAGGTAGCGAAGAGGCATTGCATGTTCTTCGCCACACCACCGCTCACATCATGGCCGAGGCCGTGCAGAACCTTTTCCCTGAGGCCAAGGTGACAATTGGCCCGGCTACCGAGAACGGTTTCTTCTACGACTTCGATTTCCGTCCGTTCTCGCGTGAGGACCTCGACGCCATTGAGAAGGAGATGAAGAGTATCATCAAGAAATGTCCGCGTTTCGAGCGTCGCGTGGTGACGCGCGAGGAGGCCCGCCAGCTCTTTACCGAGAAGAATGAGCCCTACAAACTGGAACTAATCGACGCCATCCCCGAGGGACAGATGATTACCACCTACACGCAGAACAACTTCACCGACCTCTGCACCGGTCCCCACATCTTGAGCACCAAGATGATCAAGGGTTTCAAACTGCTTAGCAGCTCGACGGCCTATTGGCGTGCCGACAAGAACAACGCCTCGCTGGCGCGCATCCACGGCACCGCTTTCTTCACCAAGGAGGATCTGGATGCCTACCTGCAGCATCTGGAGGAGATAAAGATGCGCGACCACAACAAGATTGGTCGTGAGATGGGTCTCTTCACCACCGTCGACGTCATTGGTCAGGGCCTGCCGCTGCTGATGCCCAAGGGTGCCAAAATCGTACAGACGCTGCAGCGCTGGATTGAGGACCTTGAGGACAACGAGTGGGGCTATATGCGTACCAAGACGCCGTTCATGGCCAAGAGCGACCTATACAAGATGTCGGGCCATTGGGACCACTACAAGGACGGCATGTTCGTGCTGGGCAACGAGGAAAAGGACCCCGAGGTCTTTGCCTTGCGCCCGATGACCTGCCCGTTCCAGTACTTTGTGTTCAAGGCCAGCCAGAAGTCTTATCGCGACATGCCGTGCCGCTATAGTGAGACGTCGACGCTGTTCCGCAACGAGGACAGCGGCGAGATGCACGGCCTGACGCGTGTGCGCCAGTTTACCATCAGCGAAGGGCACCTCATCGTGCGTCCCGACCAGATGGTGGAGGAGTTCAAGGGCTGCATCGCCTTGGCACAGCACGTCCTCCAGACGCTTGGCCTGGAAGAAGATGTGACCTACCACCTCTCCAAGTGGGATCCCAACAACCGCGCCAAGTACATCGGCACTCCCGAGGTGTGGGAGGAGACCGAAGGCCATATCCGCCAAATCCTGAAAGACCTCAACATCCCCTTCGTCGAGGATGTGGGCGAGGCCGCTTTCTATGGCCCCAAGGTGGACATCAACGCCAGAAATGTCTATGGCAAGGAAGACACCATGATTACCGTCCAGTGGGATGCCCTCATCGCCGAGGCGTTCGATATGTACTATATCGACCAGAACGGTGCCAAGGTGCGCCCCTACATCATCCACCGTACCAGCATGGGTTGCTACGAGCGCACCCTGGCCTGGCTCACCGAGAAGTATATGGGCAAGTTCCCCACCTGGCTCTGCCCCGAGCAGGTGCGTGTGCTGCCTATCAGCGAGAAATACAACGCCTACGGCGAGAGTGTGCTGAAGGAGTTGCGTCGCAACGGCATCCTGGCCACTCTCGATGCCCGCAGCGAGAAGATTGGCAAGAAGATTATGGAGTCGCGCAACGACCGTGTGCCCTACATGCTTGTGGTGGGTCAGAAGGAAGAGGAGGACAAGACCGTGGCTGTGCGCAGTCGTTATCTCAACGACGAGGGCGCCAAGCCGCTGGCCACTTTCATCGCCGGGATTACCGAGGAAATCCGCACCAAGGCCATCCGTCCCGAATACAAAGAGCCGGAGAAGTAGCCGCTGCGGTAACTGTTTTTGACGAGGGCGCCCCGAACGGGCGCCCTCGTTGCGTTTGGTCAGCAGAACCCTCTTTGGATGCTGTCTTGAAACGGTGCCTCGCTTCGTGCTCCAACAAAAGCACGGTTTTATTGCCAACAAAACCGCGGTTTCATTGTCGATAAAAGCACGGTTTTATTGGCACTCAATGCACGGTGCCGTCCCAGGGTGTTCTCTATTGGATTGTAATGTGCTGATATTGTGATATTGTTCAGCTATTTTCGAAAGTGGCTGGGCAGTAGTCGGACGAAGGGCCGAAATCCATGCCGTCGACCAGGATGCGTCCCTTGGTGGTGCGGCCGAGGAAGCAGCAGTTCACCCGTGCTTCGTCCATCTTCTGGAGGAAGAAGTCGTCCTCGCTCTCGGGCAAGCTGACGATGAAGCGTCCGGGCTCCTCGCCGAAGAGGAAGGCGTCGAGACGTATCTCGCGGCAGGTGAGGATGTCGAAGCCCAGTTGGCGTGGCAACGCCGCCTCCAGCAGGGCGCGGAACAGCCCTCCTCGGGACACGGTGCCGATGGTGTGCAAGGTGCCGTTGCCCTTCAGGGCGTCGAGAATCATGGCGATATAGGCGCGGTCCTCCTCTTCGGTGGCCATCTTCATGGGGTGGTCGACAATGTGGAGGTACTGGCGGGCGTACTCTGAATCCAGGAAGTCTGTCCCTACGTTACCCACCAGATATATCTCCTCGCCCGTAGCGGCAAAGGAGGTCTCGGCAGGGACAGCTAGGGTCGCTGCGGAGTGGCCGCCGTAGAGCGACTGCGCAATGTCGAGGCATTCCTTGACGCGTGGCTCGTGGATGTCCTTGTGCTCGGTGTCGCTGCCGCGATACAGGTATTCGTTGCGTTCCACAGCGTGCCGTTGTCCCTTGAGCCACGACAGCAGCCCCTGGCGCTTGCCGTTGCTTTCCCACATGGCCAGCAGCGTGCTCAGCTCCTCGATGGTGGGCATTCGCCCTACGATACTCTGTATCTCCTCCATGGCCGCAGGACTGATGCCCATGGATTCCCATACTTCTTGGCTGATGATTTCTTCTTCCACGTCTCCCTAACGGCGGATTTACTTTTTTAGTATTGGGCAATAATTGTCAGAGCAGTCCGTTATAGGAAAATCAAGCCCAAGCGGCCTCGCGGCTGCAGAAGGGCGGACAAAAGAGACACCCTCGATGGAATTTCTCATAGGCATAGGATGCGGCATTATTATCTCGCTGATATATAGTTTCGGCCCAGCGTTCTTCTCGCTGTTGCAGACCAGCGTGCACTACGGCTTCCGCTCCGCGCTGCCGTTTCCCTTTGGGGTCAATTTCAGCGACATCACCACGGTGTGCCTGCTGCTCACTGTGCTGTCGGAGGTCGACATGCTGTCCATCCTGCACAACCCCTGGGTGGCTTGTGTGGGGGGCGTGATGCTGCTCTCGTTCGCCGTCTATTTCTACACCCGCAAGCCGCAGTCGGCTGAGGTGTCCGGCTCGGTGATGACCTTCCGCACACCCGGCACTCCCAAGCCGATGGCTGTCTGGTTCCGCGGCTTCATTATCAACTTCTGCAATCCGATTATCTGGATATACTGGCTCTCCATCATAGCGTTGGCCCAGGGTAGCATTGGTGTGCATAGCCACCGCCTGCCCATCTTCTTTGCCGGCGTGCTGATGACAACGCTGGGACTCGACGTGCTCAAATGCAAGCTGGCTTCTCTCCTGCAGCGCTTCCTCACCGCTCGTGTGCTCGACATCTTCAACAAGGCGGTGGGCACCATCCTGGTGGCCTTTGCCGTCTATCTGGTCGTCTCCCTGCTTGTGCGCAAGGGATGAATGGTTGTTTTAAGCACGAATTGACAAATAAAACAGGGGCGGCTCCGAACGGAGCCGCCCCTGTTTCATATTATGGCGTACTGTGTTATTGCTTGTTGATTTTGGTCACGCACACATCGTTGGGGAGGGTGATGCGGAGGAGGTAGGCACCGCGGGGCAGGGGGCCGAGATCCAGTTGGTTGGTCTCGCGGGCCGTGTATACGATGCGTCCCATCATGTCTATCACCTCCACCGAGCGCACATCGTCGGCGTCGAGCGTTAGGCGGCCTGTGGTGGGGTTGGGGTAGACGGCAATGTTGCGGGTGTCGACTTGCTCAATATCAATGGAAAATCCGGGTTCGAAGATCGCTACGCAGGTCAAATGAGCAAATACGGATATGCGCAATGGGTTTTGGTAGGATGTTACGGTGCCGTAGATGCTGTGAATCTCCCAGTGGTCAAAGCAGTAGCCCGGGTTGGCCGTTGCGCTCACAGTGGCTTGGTCGGCCAGCATATATCTGCCGTCGCCCGATGTGGTGCCAGCGTCTGCAGGATATGCTGACGTGATGACGTTACGCGGAGTGCTATCCAGGACGGCTACCGAGCCGAACACGGCGCCCAGCACACCGTCGGTCATAATCTCGAAGCCCAGCTGATACTGGGTGCATTCGACGGGGTTGGGCCTGGGCAAGTTCAGTATAACGGTGTCGATGTCGTAGCTGTAGATGGAGTCGCGATATAGGAGCACCCAAGCGGCATCCTCAGCGGTGCGGTAGTAGATGTTGATGACGTTGGTGTCGGTGGCCACATAGCTTGTCTGCCGCTGGCAGAAGGTCAGCACGGGGCGGTCAGCGGTGGAGATGTCAATGGGGGGGGTGATGAGCATGGCCGAGTCAGCAGGTGCTCCTGCGGTGGGCAGGATGTTGCCGTCGGAGGGCTGCGGTTGCGGGTTGATGGGGAACAAGCCGCTGGGCAGACGCATATTGCTGGTCCAGTATCCGCTGTTCATCAGCCATTCCAGGATGCCCGACATCGATATCTCTTCCCAGCATTGCGGGAATCCCCCGGTAAAGTCTTCATAGAAAGGTATGGGGTAGGGTCTGCAGTCTGTTTCTAGAGGTTCCGCTAATCCCACCCAGGGGCTGTATATGCCATTGGCCGAGTCGCACACGGTACGAATATAGAAGTCGTATGAAGTATTGGGTTGCAGCATGAGGATATTACCGTTGCTGTCCAACATATCGCACCAATATTGCCTTGTTGGCGAGTTGGGGTCGTCGTTGTCACTAATATTTGGAGCAATATCGGTGGAGTCGTGCGGATAGCGGAAAATATAGGCGGTGCTGTCGCCGTGGGAGAAGCCACGGGGACCCATTTCTATTTCAAATATAGCGTCTCTGGGACCGACCCATTCGGGGTAGACACCGTCCGAACCTCCACCCCAAACGTTGAAATTGGAAGGCCGTTCACAACTGCTGTTGAGGAATATTGGGCGTATCATCCAGGAGTAGTCACTTGACATCTGTTGCCAGTTGTTTCCATTCTTATACCAGTATTCGCCTGTGCCCGGGCGGCTGCTGACGGCGGCCCAACTGCCAATATAGACGTTCCCCCAATCGTAGGCATCAATAAAGATCCATAGATAATTTGTGGATGAGGAAATGTTGATTGGCGATGTAAAACTAGCAGTCCTCCATATGTTGACGGTGTCAGTTTGCATAACCCTAATTTGCGCCATGCGATTGGTGTTAACTTGTGGTCTATCGGTATCGGAGGCAACGGTATCCCAATAAATAGAGTAGTTACCTACTGAAGGAGTGAATAGCATAACTTGTGTCAGCGATCCTAATCCTTCAAACTCGCTCCTCGGAATCCGGATGCCCCATTTTTGTGCTACAGAGGATTGATTGTTCACAGCGTGGTCAAACTCTCCGTTGTCGTAAATAAGGGTGTCGTAGGGGTATTGAGGGGGTTGACGTAAGGTGAAAACCATAGTATTAGGCGGAACAGCGTCATCTTGGAGGGTAACCTGATGTTCAAGAACGCTGTCGGTAGTGTTTGCGGGAATGCCTAGGTTTAGACCTGCTGCCCCAGCACAAAAGTAGCTGTCGGGTTCATAAACATTATGATAGGTTCGTCCATAAGGACTTCCAACTTGACGTCCATTGACTATATAACCGACAGTCACACCATCAGAAGAACTGGGATAAACACATATAACAGACGGGTTATATGTAGTGGTTCCCGCTCCAGGTATTTCGATAATATCTTTATTGGTATGGAACCAGTTTTCTTTGGGTTTCAAGTTAGTTATAATGCGGGAAAGTTTGTAGGTGTCGTTGCTCGTCGATGGGGTAAAAGTAGCATTTCCGTTGAAATCAATCTGAAAAATCACATAATTGTTTTTCTCATTATCAGCTACAGTATCGCCTGATTCGCCCCAGTTCAAGTGAAATGAGTAGAGGGAATTTCCAGTTCCGTCAGGCAACTGCACTTCACGATATCCATCACAGAGGAACCAATGGGTATCAGCCAAGTTGTTCTGGTTGACAGCTTCGCACAATACAGGTCTTTGTTCATAACCATTACCAAATTCCCCCCAGAACGTGGTTACGAGGTCGGTTGTAGAATCAAGGGGGAAGGTGTATATTTGAATTCCTGAGGGGGTGGTTCCTGGTATGGAGGTTGTGATGGTGGTGTTGTAGCCGAAATGGTAAGTCAGACAGGCGAGAGCCGATTGCAGGGTGGACTTGCTTTCGTAAGGACCGAATTTTGTATGCATGCCGACGGCTACCTTGTACAGGAAATCGGCCACAGTATCGAAAGAACATTGGTCGTTAGGGGTACCGTATCGTCTAATTGACTCGTAGGGGGTAATATCACCTGAGAAGTCGGCCGACTGAGTGCCGTAGTTGGCATCGCGGTAGGTGGTGGAACCATGGAAAAAGGGATACTGGTATGGGTATGTGGCGACGTCCGTGAAAGTTTGGGCATAGGAGTACCAGTAGTATATCAATTCAGCTACCGCCACGGCAAGTGACCCTACCTTGCAGTGGTATTGCTCTCCGTTGATGTCGAAGGGGCAACGGATGTTGAAAGGAGCGCCCTGTCCCCAATAACTTGTAAGGGGAGGGCAGAAGTCTTCCTTGCTTCCATCGTTATCGTTGCCCAGCAGTTCTTGCCATTGGTTGGTCACCTCGGGGGATGGGGTGACGTTGTTGCGTACGGCGTCGGCCACAATGCGGTCGTAGCGGGCCAGGCGGTTCTGCAGGTCGGCAGGCACGGTTTGCGGGAAGTTGTCCTGCTGCGAATAGCTCAGGATGGGCTTCACGCGGTTGTCGGCTGCCACAACGGCATATCCTCCCACTCCGGCGCAGTCGAAGATGTAGATATTCGACAGGTTGGTTCTGGCGCTCACGTCGGTGAGGGCGTTGGGGCCTGCCAGGTTCACACCCTTGCCCTGCAGGAAGCTGTAGGCCGCCTGGCGGGCTGTCGTCCGGCTCACGGGGGCGGCTTGCAGCACCGTCGCGGTCAGCAGAACCATCAATAGGGGAAGCACTCGTGTTAGGATGGATTGATGCTTTTTCATGATGCCTGGTATATTTGTAAGCTTGTTGTTCGTGTTGTTTTCTTATTGGTCGGCATGCGGCCGATTTGTCGCCTGTCGGCTGTTATTGGCGTGTGGCCAGCAGGAGCTCGAGCATCTTGATGGCGCTTTCGCTGATGACGGTGCCGGGTCCGAAGATGCAGGCGGCACCTGCCTTGAAGAGGAAGTCGTAGTCCTGCGGCGGGATGACGCCTCCCACCACCACCATGATGTCCTCACGTCCCAGCCGTTTGAGCTCGGCGATGATTTGGGGCACGAGGGTCTTGTGGCCGGCGGCGAGGGAGCTGACGCCTACCACGTGGACGTCGTTCTCCACGGCCTGTTTGGCGGCCTCTTCGGGGGTCTGGAACAAGGGCCCCATATCCACGTCGAAACCGAGGTCGGCATAGCCGGTGGCCACCACTTTGGCACCACGGTCGTGACCGTCCTGTCCCATCTTGGCTATCATGATACGGGGGCGACGGCCTTCAAGTTTGGCAAATTCATCGGTGAGTTGCTGGGCTTTCTGGAAGCTCTCGCTGTTTTTGGTTTCTGTGCTGTACACGTTGCTGATGAGGTTGATTTTGGCTTTGTAACGGCCGTACACTTTTTCGAGGGCATAGGATATCTCGCCCAGGGAGGCGCGTTTGCGGGCGGCGTCGATGGAGAGTTCGAGCAGGTTGCCGTTGCCGGAGCTGGCGCATTCTGTCAGGGCGTTGAGGGCGGCTTGGACATCGTCGTTGTTGCGTTCGGCGCGTAGCTTGGCCAGACGTTCAATCTGTGCCTTGCGCACGGCGGTGTTGTCCACCTCGAGGGTGTCGATGGGGTCTTCGTGGTCGAGACGGTATTTGTTGATACCCACGATGGTGTCGACGTGGGAGTCGATGCGGCTCTGTTTGCGTGCCGAGGCCTCTTCGATACGCATCTTGGGGATGCCGCTCTCGATGGCTTTGGCCATACCGCCGAGTTTCTCCACCTCCTGGATGTGGCTCCAGGCGCGGTGTGCCAGCTCATGCGTGAGGGTCTCCACATAGTAGCTGCCTGCCCAGGGGTCGACCACGCGGCATACGTTGGTCTCTTCCTGAATGTAGAGCTGCGTGTTGCGCGCGATACGTGCCGAGAAGTCGGTAGGCAACGCGATGGCCTCGTCAAGGGCATTGGTGTGGAGCGACTGGGTGTGACCCAGGGCGGCGCCCATGGCTTCGATGCAGGTGCGTGCCACGTTGTTGAAGGGGTCTTGCTCGGTGAGCGACCAGCCGGAGGTCTGGCTGTGGGTACGCAGGGCGAGCGACTTGGGGT
>CACXCY010000175.1 GCA_902766265.1 uncultured Bacteroidota bacterium | reverse complement strand
GTGGTGGCATACTACGGACAAAAATACGCCGTTGACACAGTATATTTGGATGTTCTTTCTTAATGTCTTGAACGGGCGCGTGCCATGCACGTTTTCTTCGAAATTTTAGCTCCTCTAATTCTAGGGTAATTCTAGGGTAATTCTAGCCAAATTCTAGGGTAACTCTAGGGGTACCAGTAGGTAACTAGTAGGTTGCCAGTAGGTGACCAGTAGGTAACTGGTAGGTGACCCAATAATTCTCACCGATAAAGTCAAAACCGTTTCCCAAACAAAATAAAAAACATTGTTTTGTGTTATTAGGGCAATGCGTGTGATTAGCGATTTCCCCTGGTACTTCTTCCTGCTGTGCCTCCTGGCGGGTGCGGCCTATAGTGCGGCGCTCTACTGGATGGGGCGCCGACGCTCGGTGTTCGAGGGCAGGACGCTCTGGGTGCTGACGGCACTGCGCTTCGTGACGGTGACGGTGATTGCCTGTCTGCTGCTGGCACCGCTGGTGAAACGCACCATGAACCAGCACGAGAAACCCATCATCGTGGTGGCGCAGGACAACTCGCAGTCGGTCGTGCTCTGCAAGGACTCGGCCTACTATCGCGGCGACTTCGCCCGTGCGATGGAGCGGCTCGTCAAGGAGCTAAGGAAGGACTACGAGGTGCACTGCTGCACCTACGGCAGCACGGTGACGCAAGGCGACGATGGGGAATGGCAGCCCTCCTACAATGAGTCGTCGACCGACATGGCCGCCCTCGTGACCGACATCGCCGGCCGCTATGAGAACCGCAACGTGGGGGCCGTGCTGCTGACGGGCGACGGCATCTTCAACCAAGGGCTGAACCCTGTCAGCGCGGCCAAAGAGCTGACATATCCTGTATACGCGGTGGCTTTGGGCGACACAGCGACACGGCGCGACGCTGCCATTGCGGATATCCGCTACAACCGCATCGCCTACATGGGCAACCAGTTCCCGATGGAGGTGACCGTCCGCGCCACGCGCCTGAAGGGCGAGAACAAGGTGCTTACCGTCAAACATGACGGCAAAACGCTTTTCTCGAAGAATATCGGCTACGCTACCGACGACTATGTGACCACGGAGCCGCTGCTGCTGGACGCCGGCGAGGCGGGGTTGCAGACCTATACCGTCAGCATCGCACCGGCCAACGACGAGGTGTCGGTGCGCAACAACACGCGGAGCATCACCGTGGAGGTGATAGACGGACACCAGAAGGTGGCCATCGTCGCCGCCGCGCCGCATCCCGATGTCGCTGCCCTGCGCCAGAGCTTGGAGCAGAACCAGAACTATGAGGTGGAGACCTTCCTGGCCAATGACTTCAAGGAGCAGCTCTCCCGTTACGACCTCGTCATCCTCCACAACCTCCCCTGCCGCAACATGGTGTCGACACGGTTGCTGACATCGTTGCAGGAGGAGCGTGTGCCGGCCATCTTCGTGCTGGGCAACCAAACCGACCTGGCACGCTTCAACACGCTGCACCTGGGGTTGGAGATATATTCCCAGATTGACCGCCAGAACGAGAGCACTCCCGTCTTCAACGGCAGCTTCCCCCTCTTCACCCTGAACGACGACGTGCGGCAGACGATAGAGCGTTTCCCGCCGCTGAGCAGCCCCTTTGGCGACTACAAGCCGTCGGGCAACACGCAATGCCTTTTCACCGCCAAGGTGGGGAACGTGAACAGCGGGATGCCCCTCGTGGCTTTTGCGCAACGGCAGGAGACGCGCTATGCTTTCGTGGCCGGCGAAGGGCTGTGGCGCTGGCGTCTGGCCGACTACGCCGCCAATCAGTCGCACAACGCTTTCAACACCCTGGTCAACAAGATGGTGGTGTATACCTCCATGAAGGTGGACAAGGAGCGTTTCCACGTCGAGACAAAGCCCATCTACCGTGCCGGCGAACCCATCGGCATCGAGGCGTCGCTCTACAACGACAACTACGAGCTCACCAATACGCCCGATGTGGAGATTGCGCTGCAGGGCGACGGGCAGCCGTCGCAGTCGTTCGCCTTCAACAAGACAGCCAACGCATACAGCATCACGCTGGGCTCTCTGCCGTCGGGCCGCTACCGCTACACCGCCACCACGACCTATCGGGGCGAGAAACTCAAGGCCACGGGCAACTTCATGGTGGAGGAACTGCAGCTGGAGGATTTGAACCTGGTGGCCGACCATGCCCTGCTCAACACGCTTGCCGCCTCCACCGGCGGAGAGATCCTCATGCCGCAGGAGATGGAGCGGCTGCCCGAGATGCTGCGCCAACGCGACGACATCAAGACGGTCATCTACAGCCGCACCCGTTACACCGAATTGCTCAACCTGCCCTGGATACTTATCCTCATCATCCTGATGCTGGGAGCCGAATGGGCGGTGCGCAAATACAACGGAGAGCTATAACCCGACCATACACGCCATAATCCACCGACAGCCATGAAACTTCCCAAGATAGTGAAAGACGGAGCCACCCTGATTTCCGGCAACGTATGGGGACAGGCGATGGCGTTTGTGGCCCATCTGGTGCTGGCTCGCCTCTACACCCCTGCCGATTTTGCTGTCTACAATATCTTCTACAGCTACATCGAGGTGCTTATCATCGTGAGCACCTGCAAATACGAGCTCTCCATCGTGGTGGCCGACCACGACCGCGAGGCCGC
>CACXCY010000174.1 GCA_902766265.1 uncultured Bacteroidota bacterium | reverse complement strand
GGGGACGTAGAGCGTAGCAGGTTGGAGGTGGTTCACCAGTTTGTAGATTAATTGGTGGTAGCGGTCGCTGCGGTGGAGCCCCAGCATCGTGAGGGTATCTTTGTCCAGCTGCGCAAAGAGCACCTTGCGGTAGAGGTCGAACACAAATGGAGAATGCAGGTTGTATTCGGTTTTGGCGTGGAGAAAGAATTGCAGGCGGTTCACGGCAGGTCAGGGTAGGAGGGTGTCAGAATTGTTTTCCGCCCAGCATGGGCACGAACCGGAAGTTTCCAAACTTCTCAATCACGGGTTCCCCGTCGGTCTTGCGCAGGCGTAACATCTCCTGAAGCTCGTCGCCCACGGGGATTACCAGCAGTCCGCCCACCTTCAGCTGGTCCACTACGGGCTGCGGTATCATTGGCGCACCGCAGGTGATGATGATACGGTCGTACGGGCTGTAGTCTACCTCGGTGAGTCCTTTGTATCCATCGCCAAGGTAGCATTTGGCACGGTAGTTCATGCGTAGGAGGAACGGCTTGGTGCGGTCGAACAATGCTTTCTGCCGTTCAATGGTGTATACTCTTGCCCCCAGCGTGCAGAGTATGGCTGTCTGGTATCCGCTGCCAGTGCCTATCTCCAGCACTTTCATGCCAGGTTCCACTTCGAGCAGTTGGCTTTGGAAAGCCACTGTGGAGGGTTGCGATATGGTCTGGTCGCACAATATGGGCAGTGGCTGGTCTTTGTAGGCCAAGTTGTCGAGAGAGGAGTCCAGAAAGAAGTGGCGTGGAACGGTGTTCATGGCTTCCAGCACCCTTTCGTCGGTGATGCCTTTGGCGCGTAGGGCGTCAACCATCTGCTGCCGTAGGCCTTTGTGTCGGTATGTGTCTTCCATGGGAAGTGTGGATTGTTGAAGTCTGTTATTGTGAGGTTGGTGTCCGTTGGCGTCATTCGTTGTGTTGCCAGCCCTGTGCCACGAGCTGGATGGTGGTGTTTTGTGGGGTGACCAGCACAGCCGGTGTCCCCTCTTCGGTGATGTGGCCGATGATGTGCACCTCTTTGCTATCCTTTATCTTCTCGTAGTCGCTTTGCTGTATGGTGAAGAGCAGCTCGTAGTCTTCTCCACCGTTAAGGGCGTTGCTGATGGGAAGCATGTTCTGGCTCATCTCGCTGCACACGCGTGAGGTCTGGTAGTCAATGGGGATGTGCTCTTCGTACACCTCGCAGCCGCAGTGCGACTGTTTGCAGATGTGTAGCAGCTCGGAGGCCAGCCCGTCGGAAACGTCAATCATCGATGTGGGTACGACCTCCTTTTCGGCCAGCCATTTGACGATGTCCATACGCGGCTCTGGTTTGAGGAAGCGTTCCAACACGTAATCGTAGGAGTCGAGGTCGGGTTTGAAATTGGGGTTGGCTTGGTAGGTCACCTTCTCGCGTTCTAGGATGAGCAGTCCGGCATAGGCGCTGCCCAGGTCGCCGCTCACACAGATGAGGTCGTGCAGCTGGGCGCCGCTCCGGTAGGTGATGCGTTCCTGATCCACCTCGCCGATGGCGGTGACGTTGATGATGAGCCCTGTGCGGCTGGTGGCGGTGTCGCCTCCCACCAAATCCACATCGTAGCGTTCGCAGCACAGACGTATGCCGGCATAGAGCTCCTCCAGTGCTTCCACGCTGTAGCGGTTGCTCACGGCAATGCTCACCAATATCTGTTTCGGCACAGCGTTCATGGCGGCCACATCGCTGATGCTGATGGCAACGGCTTTGTATCCCAAGTGTTTCAGCGGGGTGTACATCATGTCAAAGTGTACGCCTTCCACCAGCATGTCGGTGGTCACCACGGTCTTTTTCTTGCCGGTGCCCAGCACGGCGCAGTCGTCGCCCACGCCCTTCACAGTGCTTTTGTTTTTGCGCGGAAAGTCGTCAGTCAGTCGGTCTATCAGTGCAAATTCGCCCAAATGCCCTAGTTCGGTTCGGCCTTCCTGTGCGTATTCCAGATTATCCATAATGTGTTATGTGTCAGATTGTAATTTGCAATATGCATTTGTATACTTCCTTGCAAAAGTACGCAAAATATGTCATATCTTCGTCGCTTCCCTCTGGCGGATTCCATTTTTTTTGTATTTTTGCAAAGTCATTCGCGGGCCGATGTCCGCCGGAGGTTCCCGAAAAGCCGTCAAGTGAGTAGGGAAACAATTAAAGCAGAATCAACATGAAGAAAACACTGCTCTGTATGCTGGTCGGCTGCGCCGTGCTGGTGGCCGCCTGCAAAAAAGATGAAGAATCAACAGAAACCCCAACCACCCCTGCCACGGTAGAGGACTACCTGGGCGAATTCACCATGGAATCGGAGATTATCTATGTGGTCAGTGCCACAGGTCTCGGTGAGCTGCCCGAGGACACTACCCATGCCACCAGCGACATCCGCGTGGTGCGCGACGAGCCGGACAACGCCGTCCTGGTGTTCATCACCAACAACAATGTCACCGATACCGTCAGTGGTACCGTCAGTGCCAGCGGGCTCCACATCAACAACCACGACTACCTCTTCAACTACATCGACGACCAGTTTACCCACGACACCTTCAACATTGCGCTCAATGTGGTGCACAACGTCGTCCCTGTGCCGGTCAACGGTCAGATGAAGTGGCAGTCCAACGTCAGCGGCAACACCACTTTCGAGTACAATGGCTTCCCCATCCCCGTCAGCGTCACGGGTCGTATGAACAACACCGCTACCAAGTCCAACTGATTCACTAATTCCTACAGTAAATGAGAAGAATCTTCACTACCATCCTCCTGTCAGGATTGTTCCTCTTCTCCGCCTGTGAGAAAGAGCCCACTAACGACACTAATTCCAACAATAACGCCAACATCGTGCCGCCGCCCACCGACGTCGAAGGCCCTGCGGCTCCCTTTGTGGGCGTGTGGACGGTCAACACCGAGGCCAACATGAACGCCCCTGTAGTGGGCAACATCACCCGCAACGAGACATCGACCTATGTCATTGCCGCCAATGGCTCCGAAGGTGCCGTCAATGTCTCCATGACCAGCGAGTACGGCAGCAGCACCGCTACGGGAATGGCCGATTCCACGGGGCTGCATCTCAGTTCCTACGACCAGCAGTCCTCCTTTGCCGGCATGCAGTTCACCATGACCGTTGCCGCCGCGACTATCCCCGTGCCGGTCAACGGCACCACCTCGTGGACGGCCTCTATCTCCGGTCGCGTAGGCATTTACAACGCTACCGGCACCCTTAACAACACCGCCACCAAGCAGCAATAACGGCTGCTGAAGGTTCCCCGTCGGGGAGATGTGTGGATTAAAATCGACCGCGGTCAGTTGCCAAACTGACCGCGGTGAGTTTTATAATTGACCGTGGTGAATTTCCAAATCGACCAAGGTGAGTTTTACAATTGACCGTGGTGAATTTCCAAATCGACCATGGTCGATTTTTGCATCGACTATAGTCGTTTTGCCAATCGACTATAGTCGGTAGGGAAATCGGCCTTGCGGAGAGGGGTGCTCTCCAGGGTCGTTTCGGAAGCCGGTCTCGCAGCGGATTAATGCTTGTGCGATTCCGAGCAATGTTTGTGTGATTCCGAGCAATGCTTGTGCGACTCTGCCGAGCATGGCTTCTGTGACTCCGTGCAATGCTTTTGCGCGTCTGTCGAGCAGTTCTTGTCGGAGCATTGGGCTGCTTTGGGGGGCTCTTTCGAGACGGGGCGGTCGCTGACCACGGTGGTCTCGTAGCCGATTTTCTTCAGCGCAGCCCTGAGGGCTTCAGCGTTGGTCTTGCTGCCGTTGTAGGTGATGGAGACGGTCTGTTTCTCCAACGAGGTGCTGATTTGCACCACGCCTTTCTCGAAGCGCAGGTTGCTCTTGATTTTGTTTTCGCAGTTGTTGCAGTGCATCGCCGGAGTCGGTGTCACTACGAGCATGCGGAGGTTCTTGCCGCCGGCTGCCAGGAGCAGCGATGTCATCAGGGCGGTGAGGAGGATGGTGAGGGTTTGGTGTTTCATGGTGTTCATGTTTTTATTTGTTTGCAATGGAATGGTTTGTTATTGTTTCCAGAAGTTGAGGCGCACGCCGGCGTATGCCATGATGCCGCGTATGGGGCCGTAGACCAGCGATGGGTCGTAGAGCGGTGTGTCGGGCGTGGAGGTGGCGAGCACGGGGGCGGGCTGGCGGTAGTTGGTGAGGTTCTCGCCGCCGATGTAGACCGACCAGTGGCGGAAACGCCGCATCAGCTGCAGGTTGAGTGTGGGATAGGCGGGAAACTCGCTTTCGGCCATTCCCACCTGTGCCGGCAGCCGTCCGGGGCCGTTCATGCAGAAGGTCAGGTCCACCTGCCAGAGTTCCATCATGGGCTTCCAGCCGACGGTGAGCAGCGCCTTGTAGCGCGAGGTGAGGGGCTTCTCGCGCAGCTGTCCGTTGTAGGTGCAGCGCACGTCGTTGAGGCGGCAGGCGACGGTGATGTCCAGCTCGTCCAGCGGCGCATAGGTGGCGTCGATCTGGGCGGTGTGGGAGAAAGAGCGGCCGTCGAGGGCGGTGACGAGGGTCTTCGATGGGTCGCTGTCGTAGTCGACGATGGTCTGCGCCAGGAAGTCGGTATAGTAGTATTCGGCGTTGATGTTCAGGAAGCGGCTTTCGCCCATGGGGATGGTCAGGGCGGCGGCGAGGCCGCTGTTCCACGCCTCCTCGAGGGGAAGCTGGCTGTCGACCTGCAGCGGACGCCACGAGGCCAGCAGGTAGTGGTTCTCGGCCAGCGCGTAGGGGATGCGGTAGCCCTTGCCGGTGGAGCCCCGCAGGGTGAGGTAGTCGGAGGGCATCCACTTGACGTGCAGGCGGGGCGTGAGAATCGTCCGGTCGTATCCGCTCACGTGGTCGGCCCGCAGCCCGGCCATGACGGTCAGGTGATGGCTCGGCTTGTAGGTGTATTGTGCATAAGCGCCGGGGACGGTCTCGGTGATGTTGTCAATCAGGACGGCGGCGATGCTGTCCCTGAGCCGCTCGGCCAGGATGCCGATGCCCGTGGAGATGCTGTGCGTCTCGTTGAACTCATGCTCCAGCATCAACGTGGCGTTCAACGCTTCGTGAGTGTTCCTGAGGTGGTCGGCAACCAGCCAGGCGGAGGCCTTCGCGTAATCCTGGGAAGGTTCCATTGTAACCTGGTGGAGGTTCCGTTGTAACCTGGTGGAGGTTACCGCGTAACCTGGTGGAGGTTCCATTGTAACCTGGAGGAGGTTACCGAGTAACCTGGTGGAGGTTTCCCCCAAGGCCTGCAGCCAGCCCGTGGCAAAGTGCCCGTCGAGCTCGCTGTGCGAAACGTTGCCCATCAACGCTATGTTCGTGTTGTGCTCACGGTCGAGGATGACGGCATGCTTCATGTAGGCCTCGTAGCGTCGCGTGCCCACATGCACCGGCTGCTCCACCGCGGCCAGCAGCGAGGAACCCCCGTGGCGCGTCTCGTCGATAAGCCCGGCGCCCCCGTGGAAGATGTAGCGCCCACGCGTGTATTTCCAACGGTTCATGAGGTTCAGCTGGCGGATGGCCGGCACATCAATCCATCCGTCGCCGTTGTCGTCGGCATGGTGGTTGAAGTCCTTCTCATAGTGGGCCAGCACCTCGGTGCTCAGATGTTCGTTCAGGTGCACGTTGCCCACCACGTTGCCCTCCGCCTTGCCGTGATGGTCGCCGTAGAGGTTGACGACAAGCCCCGGCGTGTCGTCGGGTTTGAGGTATTCAACGTTTATCTGCCCCGTGACGCTCTGGAAACCGTTTTTTACCGACGAGGCGCCCTTGCTCACCGAAATGCTCTTCATCCACGTCCCCGGCACATAGCCCAGCACATAGGGCATCGCCGCACCCGTCCCCATGGGGAGGTTCTCGGCGAGCATCTGCACATACTGGCCGCTGAGCCCCAGCAGCTTTATCTGGCGGGCACCCGTGGCGGCATCGTTGTAGTTCACATCCACGCTCGCATTGGTGAGGAAACTCTCGCCCAGGTTGCAGCACGCCGCCCGGCACAGTTCGTCCACCCCGATGCGGGTGCCGTTCTCTGCTCCGCCCAGACGGCTTATCTTGTCGCTCTTGCGGGCACTCACCGTGACCGCCTTCAAATTGAGCGTATCGTGCTGCTGAGCTGCAACGCCCAAGGGAAGCATCGCCAGCAGCAGAAACAATAATCTCTCTGATTTCTTATGATTCATTGGTGACAATAATAAGATTGACAAATCGGATTATTTTCTCTCGCAAGAAGAGTCCATATCCAATCTGTCAAACCCTCATCACCATCCCCATCGAGGCCTGCAAGCCGGGAGGGGCGTCGCTGTCGAATGCAGGCAGGAACACCCGTTCCGGCTCGGGCGCCACGATGCAGGGCATGCTGCATAGGGCCACCGCCGGCATGAGCATAGGCGCTGGCATGTCGTTGTGCGCAATGTTGTAAGCGTCGGTCAGCTGCACCACCGTAACCATCATGCAGTCCTCCCCCGGACAGCAGTAGTCGCTCCAGAACGAATACAACGCCGTGTTTCCGGAGCAGGCACAGCGGGAAATGCCGATACCGCTGCTGTACATAAACGTCAGCAGTAGTGCAAATCCCGTCATTATATGGCCAACCTTTCGCATCCGGTTCCTAATCCTGTTTCGAGTTGCAAAAGTACATACATTTTGCGACATGACAAAATAAAATATCAGAAAGCCCGACAACG
>CACXCY010000173.1 GCA_902766265.1 uncultured Bacteroidota bacterium | reverse complement strand
TTACTTACGTAACATGCAAGAACGGCACCACTTATGTCCGCTCCACACCCATTATGCCGGCAAAGGTCTATCGGTCGCCTGCCGCCAAGAAGCGTCAGGCGCTCTTCAAGATGATTCAGAAGCATCTGCGCCATCATCTGCCCACACTACGGCAGACTTTCGCCTATGAGGGGTCCGGAAGTCCGAGTAATGACTATTTTAAGATGAACAATGCTGCTCTGCGCGAAGCACTTGACGCTCTGTCCGAACGTATGGTGGCAGGCGAGGATGTGACCATCGCCGAGATAGAGGATGCTATCAGTGCCTATGCTGCTGAGCATCCTGACAAAATCTGCATCGCCTCGCTGAACGGATTTAGAGAGGTGTTTCTCTCTGGGAAATGGCCCGACATCATCGCCCTCCGAGCCAATAGGGGTGGTCGTGTCGTGACAATCTCCGTTACAGAAAACGCATCGACGGCTGGGTAGGGTTCCCGCTGAAAGGGCGGAAAGCGCAGATAGTTTCTTGCTGGCAGGACGGGGCTATCGTATTTATTCATGCAGCAAAAAATCTGCAATATACATACATTTGATACCGTCGACCATTCCTGTCGGCTGTGGATTGCCCAACACTATGTATTTGGGATAGTTGTCATGTATCTGTTGCAACGGACGCAATTCCCTCATCCGCACATCTTCGTTGTTCATGCTTTCTGTGACCTGCACGTATATCACCTCATCCTGACGTTTGGCCACAAAGTCAACCTCCAAATTACCCAGTTTGCCCACACCGACGCTGTAGCCCCTGCGCATCAGCTCTATGCAAACCAGGTTCTCCAGTTGCCCACCTATCATCCGCAAATCATAACCACGTCCAGCATATATTAATGAAAGGTCTGTTACATAGAATTTCTCGTTGGTTTGCAAGAATTCCTTCCCCTTGAGGTCGTAACGACGCACCCTGTTGACCACGAACGAGGATTCCAATGCCTGAAGGTAGTTGTAGATTGTCTCCACATCCATGGTTCGTCCCTGACTTTTCATGTACTTACAGATACTGCTGGCACTAAATGTGTTGCCAATATTGTCAAGGAGGAACTGCACCAAACGGTCGAGCATATCTATATTACGAATACGGTATCGTTGCACGGTGTCACGCAACAAGACGGAACTATAGATGTCTTGCACCATCTGATAAATGGTACTGTCGGCAAAGTCACCGACATGAAAAGCAGGAAATCCTCCTTGCCGCAAATACTGATTGAACCGTTCAGCCAACTGAACACCTGGATCGAAAGCATGAAAATCAAGGAACTCGCGAAAAGACAATGGATAAACCTGACACTCCACATAACGTCCGGCAAGATAGGTGGCCAGTTCCGATGACAACAGCCGTGAGTTGGACCCCGTGATATAAATATCCACATCCCAGTCGGCAAGCATTGAATTGATGGCCTTCTCCCATTCTGCCACCTCCTGTATCTCGTCAATAAAGATGTAGGTGCGTTGCTTCTTGGGGCGAATGCTCTCTACGTACGAATAAAGCTTCTCTGCTGTCGAATAATCTTTCCATCGAAGACTCTCGTAGTTAATATATACTACCTGGTTTTCTTCCACGCCCCGCTGATACAACTTTCCTTGCAACAGCTTCAATAGCTCCGACTTTCCGCTGCGACGTATGCCAGTTATCACCTTTATGACTGGTTTGTCTATAAAGGGTTCAATTCTTGTTGTGTATAGATTCCTTTCCTTCATGGATTATACTGTTAAAACATTTTGCAAAAATACAAAATTTTTCGGTTATACACCGAAAAACTTCATAAAACTATACAATCTTTCGGTGTATACTCCGAAAAACTTTACGAAAATGCCATTTCTTTCGGGGTATAACCCGTAAAATTCATGACAGGGATGCCCGGTGTTCTATATGAATTTGCCATGTGAGTGTTGAACACGAATTTCCACGAATTGGCCATGAATTCTGGTCTTTAGAGCGTCTCTATGAGATACTTGCTAAGGAGTGTGGCTATATATCACATTTTCAATTAAAAGTGATTATATAATCACATTTTCGGCACAAAATAATGGCAAAAAATCACACTTTCCGACAAGAAATATGGTAAAAAATCACATTTTTCGAAAGTGTGAGATGTTGCCAGCGGAGCCGGTTGAATTCTGGTCGCTGCGTGGGAGTCCCGCTGAAAGGGCGGAAAGCGCAGATGGTTTCTTGCTGGCTTTTTTAGGCAAGGTGGCGTCTCTCCGAGACGCATATATCATGGCTATACTCTTCACCATACTGCGCCTGCGGCTTAGTATGGTGTTTGCTCCACGAGGTCGCAGGCCGTTCCACTGTGGGTCAGGTAGATTGAGATTCAGCGTCTTCGACGCTGTGTTCGTGAGAACAGTAGGCGCGAATTGCAGTTTGTGTCTGAGGAAAATAAAAATCTGCTCGACGGGAATCATCCTGTGTCGAGCAGTTTTAAACAGTCGTTGGGACTACGTTTAGTTGTTGGCGTCTTCGTCGGTCTCGGGGACAAGGTCGCTCCAATCCAGGCGGATGGGGTAGATGTTGTCCTTGACGATGTTGCCGTTGAAGGTGGGCTTTATCTTCTGCTGGAATACGTAGGCGTCCAGCTTGGTGATGAAATCGCCTACCTTGACTTTGAAGTTGGGCTCGTCGAAAACCAGATAGGCCTCCACTTCAGGGTAGAGCTCTTTGAACTTGTTCTTCAAGGCGAAGGCGGCGGCTTTGGAGTTGGCGCCCGACAACGACGCTATCTGGATGCGGAATCCGGGTACGGTACGGACGCGCTCGTTGAACTCTATATGCTTCTCCACCAGCTGGGTGACGGCGACGTCGCCCGTTATCACCGTCTGCGCGGGACTCTGAGCAAAGCCAGCTCTGCCGCACAGGAGTGCAGCCGTCAGGGTGAACAGTCGGAATATGGTTCGGATATTCATTCGATGGGGGTCGTTAGTGGTTGGTTATCGTGCCTCGCTGCCCAGCTGCTCGGGACGCATGGAGAGTATGGGTCGTTTGGAGAGATGGAGCATCTGCTGGGCGTAGGTGCCGATGAACCAGTCGCTGAGGGCTTTCTCCTGCTCGGTCATGATGACTATCAGGTCGGCGTTGATGCTGTCGGCATATTCCAGTGTGCTGACGGTGAGATTTTTGCGCGCGTCAAGGAAGACCGATTTGTAGGGCACTTTGGCTTTGGTGAGATAGGTCTCCACCTGCTTGACGTAGGTGTTTACGGTGCCGCGTATCTCGGCGATGTTGGAGGTGTAGAGTCCCAGCACGTGGACAGAGGAGCCGAATGTCTGTGCGAACTTGACGGCGATGGGCACTTTCTGGCGGGTGGCCGAGGTGCTGTCGATGGGGATGATGATGTTCTCCAACGCTTTGTTGAAGTTGAACCCTTCGCGCACGGAGAGCACGGGCACCTCCGACTCGGTGATGGTTTGATAGGTGTTCTTGCCTATCCAGTTGGTGCGGAAGCCCGACATGCCGTTGGTGCCTACGATGACGAGCGAAGCGTTGTCGCTCGCGGCTTGTGCGGCCAGCTCCAGGGGCACCTTGCCTTCGCGGATGACGTATTCCAGCTTGATGCCTTTCAGCAGGTGGGCCACGCCGGCGTTGCGGCGCTCTATCTCTTCGCGCAGGGGTTTCTCATCTTCGTTGGGGTCGCTTTTCACGTAAACCAGACGGATGTCGTTGTGCCAGCGGTTGGCGATGTCTATGGCTAAGTCGACAGCATTGGCTGATCCTGTCGAGAAGTCGAATCCTACAATTACGTTGTTCATGGTAGTATGTTATTTTTTCGTGTATCGTTGTGTGTCGTTTTCAGGGTACAAAGATACGAACTTTTTTCAAATCGGGCAAGAAAGTTGCAACAAATAGCCCTTGGCTGGATGGGGAGGACAAAAAATGAACAATTTAAATGCTGCATTATCAAGACGGTATGAGGTGTTGTTTTATAAGTATAAAGAAAAATATTATTTATGTTATGAAAAAATCGTAACTTTGCAACCTCGTAAAACTGTACCTATACAAACAAATTTGACATAAAAACATGGAGACGAACTTTTTTTTACTGGCAGTACTGGTCCTAGGTGTCACGGGCGCCGTTTTTGCAGTAGTGCTTTATTTCGTTGCTCAAAAGTTCAAAGTAGAAGAAGATCCGCTGATTGACAAAATTGCCGAGGTGCTTCCGGGTGCCAACTGTGGCGGCTGTGGAAAGGCAGGATGCCGTGCTATGGCTGAAGCATTCGTGAAACAAGGCGATATGGAAGGGTTGAGTTGTCCTGCCGGAGGTCCGGCAGTGGCTGCCAAGGTGGCCGAGCTGCTGGGATGTGCCGCTGGCGACGCTGCCCCCAAGGTGGCTGTGGTGAGGTGCAACGGCAGTTGCGCCAATGCACCGGCCAAGAACCGTTACGACGGTTTGCAGAGTTGTGCGTTTGCTGCCTCCCTCTATACTGGTGAGAGTGCTTGCAGCTTTGGTTGCCTGGGTTTGGGCGACTGCGTGAGGAGCTGCTCTTTCAATGGCATCACTATCGACCCCGAGACGGGGTTGCCCAATATCAACTACGACATCTGTGTGGGATGCGGAGGATGCGTCAAATCGTGTCCGCGCAATGTGCTGGAGCTGCGCAACCGTGGTGTGAAAGACCGTCGTGTCTATGTGGCTTGCCGCAATACGGAGAAGGGCGGTGTGGCACGGAAAGCATGCTCGGCTGCCTGCATCGGCTGTGGAAAATGCGAGAAAGAGTGCCCGTTTGGCGCCATCAAGGTGGAGAACAACCTCGCCTATATCGATTTCAATCTCTGCAAATCGTGCCGCAAATGTGAGCAGGCCTGTCCCACGGGTGCCATCCATGCTGTCAACTTCCCGCCGCGTCCGGCGCGTGCCCCTGAAGCAGCAGCACCTGCACCAGCAGCACCAGCAGCACCGGCTCCGAATCAGGAAGCATAACAAAAACTCCGAGAAAGAACACACATTACCAACTTTCAATAATCTCGATTGATGAAGACTTTCGCCATGGGTGGTATCCACCCCGAAGAAAACAAGATATCAACATCCGCTGCCATTGAGCAGATGCCGTTGCCAAAGCAGGTGGTGGTGCTGATGAACCAACATCTGGGCGCTCCCGCCACGCCCGTCGTAGCCAAAGGCGACAAAGTGAAGGTGGGACAGCTCATCGGAAAGGCAGAGGCCTTTATGTGTGCCAATGTCCACTCGCCCGTCTCCGGTACGGTGAACAAGGTGGATGTGTGCAAAGATCCTTTCGGCATGGCCAAGCCGGCCATCTACATCGATGTGGAGGGCGACGAATGGGAGGAGTCCATCGACCGTAGGCCCGAGATCAAGCGCGAGTGCAACCTGGAGCCGAAGCAGATTGTGGACAAGCTCAAGGAAATGGGTATTGTCGGATTGGGCGGCGCTACGTTCCCTGCCCATATCAAATACTCCATCCCCGAGGGCAAGAAGGCGGAATATCTTATCATCAACGCGGTGGAGTGCGAGCCCTACCTGACTTCGGACCACCGTGTGATGCTGGAACACGCTGAGGAGATATGCATCGGCATCAGCATCCTCCGCAAAGCATTGGGCGTGCCCAACGCCTATGTCGGCATCGAGAACAACAAGCCCGACTGTATCGCCAAGATGCGTGAGACGGCCACCAAGTTTGAAGGCATCATTGTGGAACCGTTGAAGATGAAATATCCCCAAGGAGCCGAAAAGCAGCTTATCAATGCCATCACGGGTCGCAAGGTGCCGAGCGGCAAGCTGCCTATCGATGTGGGATGCGTGGTGAGCAATGTGGGAACCACGTTTGCCGTCTACGAGGCCGTGCAGAAGAACAAACCTCTTATCGAGAATATCCTTACCGTCACCGGCAAGCATCTGCCTTCGCAGCACAACTACCAGGTGCGTATCGGCATCAGCTATGCGGACATCATCAAGCAGGCCATGGGTGAGTTGCCAGCCACTACGGGCAAGGTCATCAGCGGCGGTCCCATGATGGGCAAGGCCATGTGCAACCTTGACGCTCCGACGGTGAAGGGTGCCTCCAGCGTGCTGGTCATCGACGAGGATGAGGCCACCCGTGCCCGGGAGACGGCGTGCATCCGTTGCGGCAAGTGTATGCAAGCTTGCCCCATGGGCTTGGAGCCCTATCTGTTCTCGTCGTTGGTGAGAAACGGACGCATCGAAGAGGCAGGAGAACACAACATTCTCGACTGCATCGAGTGCGGATGCTGCTTCTTCTCTTGTCCGGCCAACAAGCCGTTGCTTGACGAAATCCGTCTGGGCAAGAACAAGATGCGTGCCATCCTCGCTGCCAAGAAAAAGTAAACGAACAGAGACAGCGGCGTGCTGCCTATATTAAAGATATAATACATTATAATAAATATATGAAACTACTAAATATATCTGGTTCACCTCACGTCCACAGCGACGAGTCGACAAAGAAAATCATGTGGCGTGTCAACCTGGCTTTAGTGCCCACCCTGATAGTGGCTATTGCCTATTTTGGACTGAATGCCTTGCTGGTGGCTTTGATTTCGGTGGCCGCCTGCGTCCTCTTCCAATGGCTGATTGAGAAGTTCATCATGAAGGTCCCCTCGACCATTTGCGACGGATCGGCTGTGGTGACGGGTCTGCTGTTGGCACTCAACGTGCCGGCAACGCGTGAGATGCTGTGGCTGGTGATTATCGGAGCCCTGGTGGCTATCGGCATCGGCAAGATGTCGTTTGGCGGATTGGGCAAGAATCCTTTCAACCCGGCCTTGGTGGGTCGTGTGTTTATGCTGATTTCGTTCCCTGTCCAGATGACCACGTGGCCCAAACCGGGCGAGAACCTGTTCTCCATGGTCAGCGTGCCCACTACGGATGCCACCACGGGCGCTACGCCGCTGGGCATCCTCAAAGAGAATGGCGCTGAGGCGCTGCCGCAGGTGTGGGATATGTTGATAGGGCACATGGGCGGTTCGCTGGGCGAGGTCTCTACGATAGCCATCCTTATCGGAGCCATCTATCTGCTTTGCCGTCGTATCATCAGCTGGCATATTCCTGTGGCGTTTATCGGCACCGCTTTTGTATTCTCCTGGATACTCTACGGCTGTGGTTCGAGCAATGTCGACCCCCTGACCACCATCCTCACCGGTGGTATCATGTTGGGCGCCTGCTTCATGGCTACAGATATGGTGACATCGCCTATGACGAAGGGCGGACAGCTGCTGTTCGGCTTCGGTTGCGGATTGCTTACCATCATTATCCGCACATGGGGGTCTTATCCTGAGGGCGTATCGTTCGCCATCCTGCTGATGAACAGCGTTACACCGCTTATCAACAAGGGCTTCAAACCGAAACGTTTCGCCTGCTGACAAGTATAAGTAATTCATAATACAGTATTGAGCTTAAAGCAAAATTTAATATAGAATATGAAAAAGGCACCTTCAACATTAATCAATATGTTCCTGTCGCTTACCATCATAGCGGTGGTGGCAGGGGCTGTGCTTGCCTTGGTTAGCAGTGTGACAGCCACCCCTATAGAGAATGCCAAAATAGAGAAAAAGAAGGCGGCAATCAAGGCGGTCCTTCCTGATTTCGAGCGTTTGGAAACAGAAACTATAGACGGTGCGGAATGCAATTATGCCTATGATGCTTCCGGCCAGCTGGTGGGTGTGGCTGTGGAAGCGGGGAGTGATGCCGGATTTGGCGGACACCTCGGCGTAATGGTGGGATTCGACCAAGCCGGTTCCATCACGGGCTATCAGATTCTGGAAACAAGTGAGACACCGGGTTTGGGCGCCAAAGCGGGTGAGTGGTTCCAGAAGGATGGCAAAGGTAGTGTGATTGGCATGAATCCCGGTACCAACAATATCACGGTCAAGAAAGATGGTGGCGAAGTTGACGCAATTAGCGGTTCCACCATCACGTCGCGTGCATTCTGCGGCTCCATCGCTGCTGCATACGAAATATTCAAGAAAGGAGGAAACGAGTAATGAAAGCTGTCGACATTATTAAGAACGGTCTAATCAAGGAGAACCCCACGTGGGTGCTGGTGTTGGGTATGTGCCCGACGTTGGCCACCACCACCTCTGCCGTCAACGGTCTCTGCATGGGATTGGCAACGGCATTTGTGCTCATGATGTCCAACATCGTTGTTTCGCTACTTAAGTCGTTGATTCCCGACAAGGTGCGTATTCCTGCCTTTATCGTGGTGATAGCGACCTTCGTCACCGTGGTGCAGCTCTTCATGGAGGCCTACCTGCCCGATTTATTCGAGACGCTGGGGCTCTTTATCCCTCTGATTGTTGTCAACTGCATCGTCTTGGGGCGTGCTGAAGCGTTTGCCTCCAAGAACAACGTATGGCATTCTTTCCTCGACGGCCTCTTTATGGGGTTGGGCTTTACCTGGGCTTTGACGCTCATCGGTATGGTGCGTGAGCTGTTGGGCGCTGGTGCCATCTTCGGTCATAGTATCATCGGAGGTGCCGACGGTATGCTGCTGTTTATCCTGCCTCCGGGCGGCTTCATCTGCCTGGGTCTCCTCATGGCGCTGGTCAATAGGTTGAGGCAAGCCAAGTAGCTGTTGCGGTTGGCGGCTGATAACATTTTTTAACCAAAATCGGCAAACTTTTCACTCGGAAATACGCACATTGTAGTACAAACATAGAAAAGATATCACTATGAAAAAGCTTCTGATATTTGCATTCGTTATCGTGGCGTCCGCCTTCATAGGTCGTGTGAACGCCCAAAATTGCGAAGAGATTGTGTTGCCTCATATTAACTACAATCGTGAGGTTTTAGATATAATGCCAGCCGAGAAGTTGGATTGGTATTGCCGCTATTCGCAGAGCGCTTTCTTTATGACCGACAAAGTGCCGACGGGTGCGGTGGTATACGACTTGACCGAATTGGTGTGCAAGCGTGACAACGCCCATGTCGCTGCCGATTTCATGGTGGATATGAACACATTCAGCTACTACGCCTACAATTTTTACGATTTTCAGATTCGTACCAAAAACGATCAGATATATTTCCGCCTGAATCGTGGCGACAGTCACAAATATCTGGGAGTGCGTACGCTGCTCCAGATGGAGAAGATTGCAAATGATCCAGCCAATAACCAGTAAGGAATAAGAATATGAAAAAGATTATCTCCATACTTGCATTGCTCTTGGTGGCTTTGACGGGCAACGTCTTTGCCCAGGGTGGTGCTTCTGTCATTGAACTCGACGCCAATACCAATGGAACGGTACAGACAGTACCGGGCGAAGGCCTCTTTATTAAGAGCGAGGGAGGCAATACGGGTCAGAACTATATGGGAGGACGTGATTTTACCATCACGGTAGTGGCGTCATGCGACACCCCATACATCTTTAGTTTTATCTTCTCGGAGTTTAATGTGGCGGATTGCGATACGGTGTTCGTCTACGACGGTGCCAGCACCAGCGCTCCGCTTCGTATTATGGCCAATGACAGCATGAACTGCCTGTTGGGCAAGACGGTGTTCTGTGGCCCCAACAACCACACGGGGACGTTGACGCTGCGCTTCAAGACGGCCATAACCAGCCCTACAGGTATGGGATTCAATATCCAGTGTGCCTGTGGATACCCCTGCGAAATCATCAATCCAGTGTTGGACACCACATTCTACAAAACCCGCAACGGCGTTATTTACGATACTTTCCACATGGTTAACTATGTGGATTACGATACGGTGTGGGCGACGGACAATTATGGCGACTATATTTACAACGACGACAGTACGCGTGTGGTGGAGGAACTGCTACCCAAACCGTGGCGAGGTATCAACCTTTGTCAGGGAGACGGTTTGATATTCCTGGCACATGGCGACTATACGCATGATCATGGGTATTATGAACCTAGTGACGATTCCACCACGTTCCATTGGCAGTTTGGTAATGGAGACACGTTGGTGGCGCAAGGAGCCACAAGGGTGCCGTATGACAAATATTATGAATTGTCGTGCTACGATGTCGTGCTCTCGCTTACCGACCAGTTCGGATGTGCGTCGAGTTTGTTCGAAACGGTCATTGTGCGTCTGGCACAGAACCCTATTAAGACCATCTACGACTTGGCTACCATCTGTAATACGGACTCGCTATATGTCAATGTGGGATATGAGGGTGAGAATGGTACAATGACGTTGCAACGTATCAGTTTCGAGCGTATCGTGTCCAAGACTTTCGATGCCCGTACGTTTATCCCCGACGGACCTAACTGTCCGGTGACGTGCTACCAGGCGCCCGTTACATTCACGGAGTTCCCGAGTGGCCGTACGGTGTCTTCGGCTGACGACATCTGCTCTATCTGTGTCAACTACGAGCATGAGTTTATGGGAGACTATGAGCTCTCCATCATTTGCCCCATACAAAACAAGGCAACTATCAAGTATAAGAACAGCGGTACAGGACATACGGCTGAAGGTATGTACGGGGGAAGCGGTAAATATACGGGCTATCCTTTTGGCGGTAATAGTCATCACACCTACGACGGGTCGCCGGTGTGTGACAGCTTGAGCAATCCTGCAGGTATTGGATTGGACTACTGCTTTACCCGCAACGCTAATGACTATACCTATATCGGAGGTACGGAGGCCGCTTCGTATCTTGCATGTACCGGCACGGCTTTGGATACCAGCGTTACGGTGACGTTCCCGCCGGCTCCTCCGGGATACCGTGTGGGTACTTCGGGATGTACAGAATCGTTTACCACCCGTGCACCAAGTTGGCATGCGCTGAAAGACCACTATTATGCTCCTGCCGACGATATGTCGCAATTGATAGGATGTCCGCTGAATGGTGTGTGGAATATCGAGCTTTGTGATACCTGGGGATCGGACAACGGCTGGGTTTTCAACTGGTCGCTTGACATCTGCGGTATCAGTTCCGGTAACGGTTGTGAATACCAGGTGGGCCTTGACTCGGTCATCTGGCGTCCCGACTCCTCCTATGGCGATTTTGAAAAAGGATATTACCGTGGTGCGTACGTGAAGAGAATGGGCGGTACCAACGCGCAAATTGCTTCTCCGGACACGGCTGGTTTCTTCAAACTGATCATTACCGCCTATGACGAGTTCGGCTGCATCTGGGATACCTCCTCACAGATCGTAACGGTGTGGAATCCCACGCCCGACCTGCCGGATAGCATCACCCTCTGTGATGTGGAGACTGTCGAGCTGGATGCCACAGACGTGCATACGTCCATCAGCAACCAGAGTTTTATGTGGGAACCTTTTGGCGACACCGCAAGGGTACTTACCACGCGTACCGGCTTGAAGGGGTCGACGCTGTATATGGTCGAGGTCACCAATGACCAAAACGATATCCGTTGTCGTGCCCGTGACTCCATACGTGTCAATGTGTATGCACAACCCAAGCCGAATTTCGACCCGGGCGTTTATCCGCTCGAAGGGTGCGAGCCGTTTGATCTGGCTTTCGAAAACACCTCCAAATATGGTAATAAATACCGTTGGGAGTTTGGTGATGGCACCATTTCGGAAGAAATGAGTCCACGGCATTCATATTCAGCAGGTACGTATGACCTAAAGTATTATATTGTGGGTGATGGCGGCTGTAACGACTCGTTGATATTCAAAGACCTGATAACCGTCTATACCAGCCCGCAGGCACGCTTCTCATGGGCACCGCTGAATCCCTCGGTGAAGGAACCCACGGTGACATTCCTTAATGCCACAAGGCCGCGTTCGGATGATATGAAGTACTATTGGGAAATCCAATACGACAAAGACTATCCGCTGTCGTATCATACGCTGACGGATGTCAACCCGTCATTCACATGGGAGATTCCCGATATGAAGACCCTTCCGGGCAGTTATATCGTTCGCTTGATTGCCAAAACGGTGAACAGAGGACCCAGCGGCAAGGTGACTGAGTGTATAGATACGTTGGAAAACTCGATACTGATTGTCAACGATTTTATTGAGTTCCCCAATGTGGTTACAGCCAACGGTGACGGTATCAACGATAAGTTTGTCATCATCAACCTACTGGAAGGTCTTGCTTATCCTACCAACGAATTCTCCGTCTATAACAGATGGGGCTCAAGGGTCTATCATGTGAAAAACATCTCCAGTGAGGATGATTTTTGGGATCCCGAGCGTGACAAAATACCGTCGGGTACCTACTTCTGGCACTTTGTCGGAATGGGTTATCGAGGATCTATTGAGCGGCATGGTAGTGTAGAAGTTATTAGATAGTATCCTTGCCACCTGCAAACCTCTATAAGTTGCTATAAAAACGTGTCGGTCCATCCGACACGTTTTTTTTGTTTTTCCATTGAGCATCGCGATAACTTTACAGGGTGGATAGGGTGGGGGAGTGGCGAATGGGTGGTGGGGAAATATTAGGTCTGGGCACATGAGGGGGGGGATAGAGATGGGGGGTATTGCCCCGAAAAATGAACATATGTTCATGGGCTCGCGAACATATGTTCTTTCGGTCATGAACATATGTTCATAGCCCCACGAACATATGTTCGGTAAAATGTCGTTTCCTGAGATTGGCTGACTCCTTTGGATTGTTATCACGGAACTTGGTTTACCCTTTCGGTTTTTAGAAGCTGTTTAAAATTAATTCAATGGTTTTCTTAAAGCATCTAAACGGCAGATTTCCCTTCGCTCCTCAGTTACAATGGAACCCCATTGCGCCCTCGGAGAGAATAAAAATCTGTTCGTTTATATGCATAACAAATTCCATCAATCAAATTTAAACAGCTTCTTAATAGCGATTATTGGTTGACTTTGTGCGAAAAAATCATGTTCAGTATCAGCCAATATGTGGTTGGACAACGCATGTGTAAAAAAATAATTTCCCCAATCAAATAATTTTCTTATATTTGCATATAAGTATCATATCCTCATTGGACAGCAAACTGCGTCTGCACCAATGATTTGGGTATGTATATGGCATAGGTAATGTTAAATAAAATTAAAATATAATATATAAATGCAACGTTTTGGCATCTTTTTGCGTCTTATAAAGAAGTCAATGGTAATAGTGTCTTGTAATGAACATTCGGAGGTAGTAAAGGTATTGGGACGAAAAGATGCGCAAGTAGAATTAAAAGAAATGCAAGCAGCAGAGCTGTAGTAATGCTGATTGTGAATATAGTTTGAATATTAGTCAATGATCATGAAATACAGATTATCCGTTCTTGCCATTTTACTTATGGCTTTGGCAATTCCGCAGAGCGTGGAAGCTTATGATTTCTCAGCCGTTGCAACAACGGGGCAGACGCTGTACTACAACATTGTGGGCGGCAATGCAGTGGTGACGAGTGAGAATAGCACAAGTCCATACTATTCGTCTATTCCCACTGGTGCGCTGGTGATTCCTTCCACTGTTACCAATGGGGTATCCACTTATTCAGTGACTGGTATTGGTGACAATGCCTTCAGTGGTACTGGGCTGACATCTGTTACCATCCCAAACTCGGTGACCAGCATCGGTGACCAAGCTTTCGTTGCTTGTGTGGATCTGACATATGTTACCATTTCCAACTCGGTGACCAGTATCGGTGACCAATCCTTCGCTGGTTGCAGTCTGGTTTCCGTCACTATCCCCAACTCGGTGACGAGCATTGGCGACGAAGCCTTTGCTAGTTGCTTTAACCTGACGGAGATAACCTGTTTGGCAAGAGTTGCGCCTGCATTAGGTGTTGATGCTTTCAATCAGGTTGACACAGATATTCCTGTATATGTTCCTTGTGGGTGCCTGTCGTCCTACAATTCTACTTCGGGTTGGAGTGATTT
>CACXCY010000172.1 GCA_902766265.1 uncultured Bacteroidota bacterium | reverse complement strand
GTTGGGGATGGTTACGGAAGTCAGGTCTCTGCAATAAAAGAAGGCGGTGTCGCCAATGCTGGTCACCGGGTAAGTGATGCCGTTATATGTGACAGTATTGGGGATGGTAATAGCGCCTGTGGGGTAGGTGGAATAGTACGGGGAACTACTATACTGGCTCGTCACCTGCGCGTTGCCACCAACAATGTTGTAGTACAACGTCTGACCGCTGGGGGCGACTGATGTGAAAGCGTAAGCTCTCACACTCTGCGGGAGCACCAATGCCACTAACAAGGCAGCTAAAAGGAATACTTTCTGTTTCATTTGCTTTTATATTTATTCAGCCAAACTTAGGTTCAACTCATAAATGCAACAACATTTCTTATAATATGTCCTATCGCCCCTCCCGCTGTCCCGTCATGACGGCTTCGGCGGTTGAAACGACGCTGCAAAAATACACGAAATAATTGGAACGGCAAAATATTTTTCTGTGGCACACAGACACGTTCTTTTAGGGCACACAGATTTCGCAGATTGCACGGATTTTTTTGCCTGCGGCTGCTCTATCAGAGAGTCATATCTGTGTCATCTGTGCTATCTGTGTGACCTAATAAGAAGAAATCACCGTCTGTGTCATCTGTGGTCTGTGTGCCGTGAGCTGGTGCTTGGGGAGGGCATTCCTCGGAGTTTGTTTTTTTTGCGTATCTTTGCAAACCAAACAAATCTCAATCCTATGCTGAAAAGACATCATTTACTATGCGTTATGTGTGCGCTGGCGCTTGGGGCGTTCTGCTCCTGCGGTCCGATGACTGCCGACAGCTATATGCGGCAATATGAGGAGTTTGTCGATGAGTTGGCCGACAACTTCAGAACCTACACCGATGCCGACTGGGACCGTCAGTCGAAGCGTTACGATAAGTTTACCGGATCTTGGTATGCCCGTGTGGAGGACCAGCTCACCATGTCGCAGAAACTGGAGGCCCATAAACTCTCCTGTGGGGCAGGGCTGGTGTTCAGCTACAAATACGGCAAGGATGTGGCGGGTGCCCTCGTCGGGCTGGCGGAGGATTTTGTCGGTATGCTGGCGGATGACTTTTCCGATGCGGTCGATGATTTGGATGAAGCCATTGACGATGTGGATGATATGCTGGATGCCGAGGGGGATGAGTAGCGTCGAAATAGCCAGAAATTGACAAGATTTTGCAAAATAATTTTGTCAGAATCAAAAAAGAATGTACTTTTGCAGTCCGTTTCAAAAGCAAGAAA
Organism: uncultured Bacteroidota bacterium; assembly: GCA_902766265.1. Taxonomy (GTDB): domain Bacteria; phylum Bacteroidota; class Bacteroidia; order Bacteroidales; family P3; genus Colimorpha. The sequence continues at coordinate 4,631 of CACXCY010000172.1, read as the reverse complement.
CAAAAGAAATAACTTTATAAATAATTAAAAATGTACGCAATAGTAGAAATCGCAGGCAAGCAATTCAAGGTAGCCCAAGATCAAAAGATTTTCGTTAGCCGTCTGCAGAACGAAGAAGGCAGCGAGGTTTCTTTTGACACCGTGATGCTCAAAGACAATGATGGTAACGTAACCGTAGGCAAGCCCTATATCGAGGGTGCCGCCGTGAAGGCAACGGTTCTGAAACACCTGAAAGGCAAGAAGGTTCTTGTGTTCAAGAAAATCCGCCGCAAAGGTTATCAGAAAATGAACGGATACCGTGACTATCTGACCCAGATTCAAATCAACAGCATCAACTAAGGGCAGAGTAAGTAACATTAATCAGTAACACTTTTAAAACATTATATTATGGCTCATAAAAAAGGTGTCGGTAGTTCGAGCAACGGACGTGAATCCGAGAGCAAACGTTTAGGCGTTAAAATTTTCGGCGGCCAGAAATGCATCGCCGGCAACATCATCATCCGTCAGCGTGGCACCGTCCACAACCCTGGCAAGAATGTCGGCATGGGCAAAGACCATACGCTCTACGCTCTTTGCGACGGCGTGGTTCAGTTCAAGAAAGGCCGCGAAAACAGAAGTTTTGTGTCGGTAGTTCCTGCCGAGCAGTAATCTTTACTGCCGCAATCCTATATAAGAGAGGGTGTCCCCAACAGGACACCCTCTCTTGTTGTATGTACGTTGTCGACGGGGTGCGTCGGCGGAAAGTGTCAGTCGTCCGTCGGGGACTTCTGGGTTGCCGATGGTGGAGAGGCCAGTTGCACGCGGATGCTTTCGGAGTGGATTTTCTCGTAGATGCTTTTGATAAATTGCGGATTGATGCCGGCTTCGGCCGCAATCTGCATCTTGCGTTGCAACACCTCCTCCCAGCGTTTGGGCTGGAAGACGGGCATGTTGTTCTCGGCTTTGACGTCGGCGATGCGGCGGGCCACGTCGAGACGTTCGCCGAGGAGGCGTATCAGCTGGGCGTCGATAGCGTCGATCTGTTGGCGTAGGAGCTTGAGTGTGTCGGGTGGCTCGGGGTCGTGGTGCGAGTGCAGGGTGGAGAGTATCGTGTGTAGTTCGTCGGGTGTCAGCTGTTGGGCGGCATCGGTCAACGCCTGTGATGGGTCGTGATGCACCTCCACCATGAGACCGTCGAAATGCAGGTCCAGAGCCGTCTGCATCAGCTGGGGCAGCAGCGTGCGGTCGCCGCCTATGTGGCTGGGGTCGCAGAGCAGCGGCATGTCGGGCAGCAGCCGTTTGAGTTCGATGGGCACTTCCCACAGAGGGTTGTTCCGATAGCCCATATTGTTGTAGGTGAAGAAACCGCGGTGCACGGCGGCGATATCGGTGATGCCGGCCTGCTGCACCCGCTCCAGAGCCCCCAGCCAGAGGTTGACATCGGGCGTCAGCGGGTTCTTGACCATGACGGCCAGGGTTGTGCTGTCGAGGGCGCGACAGATTTCGCCTACCGAAAACGGGTCGCCCGTGGTGCGGCTGCCAATCCACACGGCGTCGACACCGTAGCGCAGACACAGCTCCACATGGCTGGGACGCGCCACCTCGCAGCAGAAACGGGCCGTGGGGTGCTCTTTCCTGAGGTCCGCCATCCATTGCAGCGCCTCTTCGCCCAGTCCCTCAAATCCACCGGGGCGGGTGCGCGGCTTCCACACACCGCCGCGTATCAGCAGCGGCCGTTGTGCTTCGGGGAGTGCGAGTAGGGAGGCGGTGACTTTCTGCAGCCCTTCGCGACTTTCCACACTACAGGGACCGGCAATGAGAATGGGTGTATCTTTGGTTTTGAATAGATTATCCATCGTACACGTTGACGTTTGACGATGCAAAGATAAGAAACTGTTTAGAAATTAATTCAATGTTTTTCTTAAAGCATCTAAACGACATATTTTTCCTTCTCTCCTCAGTTACAATGGATCCCCATTGCGCCATCGGAGAGAATAAAAATCTGTTCGTTTATATGCATAACAAATTCCATCAATCAATTTTAAACAGTTTCTAAGGGAGTGCCCCGTAGTGTGGAAAAGATTTCTCACGGTGCCAGATACCAAAACACCTTGTTGGCCGTTATTGTAGTACTTTGTTCCGCACGATTATGAAAATTAGATATCTAAAATTCAAGAACTGGCTCATACTCTCGCTGATGGGTGCCCTGGGACTGGGTGCCTGCCACTCGCAGAAGGAGATAGCGACAGAAGAGGAGCCCCGCACGGAGGTGCGTCCGCGCAACGAATCGATTCTGCTCTATGGCGTCCCGCCGGTCGACTTTCAGCAGAAGGATGCTGTGCCGCAGTCCGACGGCAAGATAAAGAAGGAGGGACCTGAGATTGTCCCCGACGGCACCAAGGAAGACGACCCTGCCGTGAAGCAAAAGCCGCGCGACGAGCAGCCGCTGATGTACGGCGTGCCTACGGTGAATTTCAAGGCCAAAGGCAAGGTGGTCGATGCGCAGGGGCGTCCCGTGAAAGGTGTGCAAGTGGTGCTGCTCAACAGCAATATTGACGCCGACAACCTGGATGCCGCCAATCCGGAATACATGAAGGAATACATACGTCAGTCGGGCGACACCACGGCGGCTGACGGTACTTTTGAGTGCCAGACCAGCGACCGCCCGTGGGACAGCCAGAAACTTCTGGTGCGCGACATTGACGGCAATGCCAACGGCAGCTACAAGGACGACATCATCACCGTCGACTTCCCCAAGCCCAAGGACAAAAACATGCGCGGGTGGAATCTCGGTACGGTGGAGAAAACGGTCACTGTGAAACTAAAGAAGAAGTAGTCCGTGCGGCTCAAGCAACGTTTAGAACTCGAACTTTTCCGTCGCTACAGGCATAACAATGCGCGTCTGCATCCGTTGCGCACGCTTTTCTGGGAGTGTACGCTGCGATGCAACATGAACTGCCGTCATTGTGGGAGCGACTGCAAGATGGCGCCTGCAAAGGATATGCCTGCTGAGGACTTCTTCCGTGTTATCGACGACATCACTCCGCATGTCGACCCTCACCAGACGTTTATCATCTTCACCGGCGGCGAGGCCCTGTTGCGAACCGACTTGGAGGATTGTGGGCTGGAGCTCTACCGTCGCGGGTTCCCGTGGGGTGTGGTCACCAACGGCTACCTCCTCGACGAGCAACGGCTGCAGTCGCTGCTGCGTAGCGGTATGCACAGTATCACCGTCTCGCTCGACGGCTTTGAGGACGACCATAACTGGATGCGTCAGAATCCCCACAGCTTTGAGCGTGCCGCCCATGCGGTGGAGCTGCTCACCAAGGAGCACGAGATTGTGTGGGACATCGTGACCTGCGTCAATCCGCGCAACATCGGACGTTTGGAAGAGTTCAAGCAGTGGCTTGTTTCGCTGGGTGTGGAACGTTGGCGTCTTTTCACCATTGTGCCCATGGGGCGTGCCGCCACCGACCCAGCGTTGCAGCTCTCCCCCGAGCAGTTCCGTTCGGTGTTCGAGTTTATCAAGAAGACCCGTGCCGAAGGGCGCATCAAAGCCAGCTACGGCTGCGAGGGTTTTCTGGGACCTTACGAGTTGGAGGTGCGCGACCAGCTGTTCTACTGCCGAGCCGGCATCGAGGTGGCCTCCATCCTCAACGATGGCTCCATATCGGGATGCACCAGCATCCGCAGCAACTTCAACCAGGGCAATATCTACCGCGACTCGTTCTGGGATGTGTGGCAGCATCGCTACCAGCCCTATCGCGACCGGTCGTGGACGCGCAAGGACGATTGTGCCGACTGCAAGATGTTCCGCTACTGCGAAGGGAGCGGCCTGCACCTCTATGACGACGACGCCCATCTGCGCTTCTGCCACTATCGGCGTATCTTCGGCTAACCCCCAGGGGGTGCATATTATATCGAAAGATAAGTAAAAGAGGAACCATCTGAGCAAGTTCTTCGATGGTTCCTCTCGTTTTTTATGTCAGGAGCTTTATTCAGCGAGGCATTCGCGGTAGCGGCGGATGGTTTCGCCGATGCCCCAGTAGAGGGCGTCGCTGATGACGGCGTGGCCGATGGACACTTCGTCGAGGAAGGGTATCTGCTGGTGGAAGTAGGCCAGGTTCTCGGTGTTGAGGTCGTGGCCGGCGTTGAGTCCCAGTCCTGCGTCGTGGGCCGTTCGGGCGGCGGTCACGAAGGGGGCTATGGCCTGTTCGCGTCCGTGGGCGTAGCCGGAGGCGTAGCTCTCGGTGTAGAGCTCCACGCGGTCGGTGCCGGTGAGGGCGGCCTGCTCAATCATCTTGGGGTCGGGGTCGATGAAGATGCTCACGCGGATGCCGTAGCTCTTGAACTCGGCTACGATGTCCTTCAGAAAGGCGAAGTTGCGCACCGTGTCCCAGCCGGCGTTGCTGGTCAGCACGTTCTCGGCGTCGGGCACGAGGGTGACTTGTGCGGGGCGCACCTCTTCCACCAACTTGACGAACCGCGGCACGGGATTGCCTTCGATGTTGAATTCGGTGGTGAGCACCGGCCGCAGGTCGCGCACGTCCTGGTAGCGTATGTGACGCTCGTCGGGACGGGGGTGGACGGTGATGCCTTGGGCGCCCAGGCGTTCGCAGTCGAGGGCGAATTTCACCACGTCGGGCATGTTG
>CACXCY010000171.1 GCA_902766265.1 uncultured Bacteroidota bacterium | reverse complement strand
ATACGCTGCACCACCTCAAGGGTGCAGCATCGGGCATCGGGCGAAATGATACGGCAACGACACATCGTGCCTTTGCCATCGGTGAGATACACCTCGTCGCCCACACCCATACGTAGCACCTTGACACAATGCTTGGATTCGTCAGCCGAAAGAGTGACAAAGGGAGCCGAAAGGTCTTCTACAAAAAACAGAAGCATGCCGAAGGTATGGTAAAAGCAAGGTGGAGGTGCGTCATCCGCACCTCCACCTTGTTTGTTTTATCTCACAATGGTCATCTCCTCAATGAGGTTGTGTGCTCCGGCATATTTGTCAATCACCCAAAGCATGTAACGACTATCAAGGCAGATGCAGCGTTGCAGGTTCTCCTCGAAATCGATGTCACCGCTCATGGCCTCGCCGTTACCGTCGAAAGCCAACCCAATGAGATTGCCGTTGGCATCAATCACAGGACTTCCCGAGTTACCGCCTGTGATATCGTTGTTGGTGATGAAACAGGTGGGCAGCTCACCTTTCTTGTTGGTATAGGGACCAAAGTTCTTGGCATAGTAGAGTTCCTTGAGACGTGCTGGGACAGCAAACTCACTGCTGGTGGGGTCTTCCTTCTCGATAACACCCTTGAGAGTGGTGTAATGCTTGTAGAACACACCATCACGTGGGTCGTAGGCCTTCACGTTACCATAAGTGAGACGGATAGTGCTATTAGCGTCAGGACTCATCAGTTTCTTGCCTTCGTTCATCTGCAGCACACCATCCACAAAGTTGCGGATACCACACTGCAAGTTGTCAGCCGATTCCTTCGGAATCTTGCTGTAAGCATTGCGATATGCCATATAAATCTCCTGGCCAGCCAAAAAGACGGGGTCTTTTTCAATAGTCTTGGCATTGGGTTTCTTCATGAATTGGTCGAAGGTCTCCTTGTTGGCAAACACGGACTTCTTCATCAGCTCCTCGGCATACTTGTCAAAGTCACCTTTGTATTTCTTGGAGGCAGCGGTGAGGAATTCAGGACAGTATTCCATGTCGATATGCTTCAGCACATAGTCGAACATGGAAGCAATCAAACGTCTCTCAGTGTTCTCGTTATAGTCTTTGTAGAAGGCAGCCATGCTGCTCTTCATTGCATTTATAGTGTTCTCGCGTTTTTCAGCATCCTTCTCGTTCAACCCACTCGTGAGCCCCATGCCTATCTGGAAGGCCTGCCATGGCAGTTCGGGCCCCGTAAGCATACCTTCGAGCAGGTAGGTCAATGCCGTTTGATAGGGAGCACGAGCCGCATAGCCGTCGCGTATCTGGTCGAGTGCACGGACATATTTCGGATCCTTGTTCTTGGCCCAATCCAGATATGCGCTCTCGACGTCCTTTTTCACCTGCATAGTGTTCAGATTGGTCAGTGCCTTGTTCTGTTCGTTGCTGTATTTCCAGTAGTTGGAGCAGCTGGCATACTTCGATGCGTATTTGATTCGTGTCTCCTGGCTCGATGCCATCTCCTCACGAAGGATGTTGATTTTCACCGTACGGATTTCGTAGCGCAGTTTGTTGGTGATGTTCATCGTCTCCTCAAGACCATAGGAGGTAAGGAAATGGTTGGTAGTCCCAGGGAATCCCAGTACCATGGCGAAATCACCATCGTTCAGCTCTTTGATGCTGACAGGCAAGTGATGTTTGGGCTTCAGGGGCACGTTGTCCTTGCTATATTCGGCAGGGCTGCCATCAGGGGCAGTGTAGATGCGGAACATCGAGAAGTCGCAGGTATGACGGGGCCAGCTCCAGTTGTCGGTATCGCCACCGAACTTGCCCATGCTTGAAGGAGGAGCTCCCACGAGACGTACATCCTTGTAGATGATATGCACAAAGAGGAAGAACTGGTTGCCATCGAACATGGGCTTCACAGCAGCGTTGTACTGTGTACCCTCCACTGCTTTCTTGCACAATTCGTCGCTTTTCTCTTTGATGGCCTTCTGACGCTCCTGCTCGGTCATATTGTCACTCAACACCTCCTTGACAGCAGCGGTCACATCCTCCACACGTACCAGAATGGAAGCCGTTAGCCCCGGGTTAGGCAACTCCTGGTCCTTGCTGTAAGCCCAGAAACCGTCGCGCAAATAGTCATGTACCACAGTGGAATGCTCCTGCAGGTAGCCGTAGCCGCAGTGATGGTTGGTGGTCATCAAGCCCTGGTCGCTAATAATCTCGCCAGTGCAGAAATGCCAGAAAGCACGACCGTTACCCAGACCCACAATAGCGTCTTTGATGCAGCTCTGATTGATGCTGTAAATGTCTGCCGGAGTCAGCTTGAAACCGGCCTTCTGCATGTCACTGTAATTTTTGCCAATCATGTTCAACAGCCACATGCCCTCGTCAGCACGACCCACCACAGGCATAGCCATCAGCAGACCGAGGACGACAATAAAGAAATTCTTTTTCATAGTTATAGTATTATTAATATTATTGTATTCAAATAATTAAATTCGATAGACACGCACCTACCGAGGTACAAAGATACGAAAAAATTTAGAGCTATGCCCATATTTTCGTCCACCATCAAGCCCCATTGCCCGAAGCGAGACACACCCCGACTACTCAGAGCTCTCTTTGCAATCGTCGGCACACGCCTACTAATTAGTGGGTGGAAGAGCTTAACATCTCAGAAATACGGTCAGACCTGAGTATCTTAGGTGCAGCCCTGCCAGCCAGCACCAACACTTTCTTCCCATTGCGATAGATATGGAGCTGTCGGGAACGTACCACGGAGGTCAACCCCGGGTCGTCCTGCATCGCCAACCAGAGGCGGTGATATTCGCCGTCCTCGTCAAAAAGCTTCCGACGCAGGTGGGAACACATATTTGTCGTATCAATATTTATCATGGGTCATCAATTAATCTCTGGATGTTGTATAGATAGCGGCATATCCTTCTGCGAGAGGTAGAACATATAGAGAATGGCCGGTTCAGTGCCACGATTCTCACCATGATGGATGGTGCCAACCATCTCCACAATGGCCTCGCCTACATGGACGGTTTTCTCGGTGCCATCCTGACAGACGATAGTCAACTCGCCTTGCACCAGCACCCCGTAGTTCATCACATCGTGGTGATGCCATCCAAGCCGTTTCCCTGCCGGGAATACATACTTCATCGCCACCAGTTCGGGCTTCCCCTTGGGGTAATCCGGCAGCTCCACCCCATCCCAGCTCTGCGAGGTACGGATAAGTTCTATGGTTTCTACTTGTTCCATATCGTGTTTGTTATATGTAGAATTCCGATTGTTTCGGGTCGGCGAAGGTGCGCCACCTGCAACGTCTCGCCCGTATGACTGAAATAGTATACTTTAATCTTGCCATGGGTTTCTATTCCCCTATGTTTTTCATAACGTAAATAGTCTCATAAATCTATGTATTTCCCTGGGACAAAACCGTTGCGCAGATGCTCGCCGTGGGAGATGTATCCCAATTGGTTGGATAGTATGAGAGTATCGCCTATCTGTGCTTTGATGTTGCGGTGCGAGTGCCCATATATCCAGTAGTCGATGCCCGAATCGGCAATGTAGTTGCCCAATTCAACGGTGAATGCTCCATTGATATGGCTTCCGCTGAATTCCGCAGCCGTGCAGAGTTGCGTTGGCACATGATGTGTGAGTACAATCTTCTTTTCTGCCACGCTCTCCGCAACCGACCGTTTTACAAACTTTAGGCAACGCTCATGTTCCGCGTTGAAATCGTCGGCAGTAAGCCTGTGGCCACAGTACATTATCCTGTAGAAGTCGCTTACTCCATGTTCCGTCAGGTAAGCATCGTAAGGTTCGATATGCGCCCATAGGGTAGATACAATAACGTCCACCCCAGTCAGATGTACCACATCATTGTAGCAGGCGGCGATGTTGTGTCGGATACTCAGACGGTATCCTTCCGGCATTGTGGCGAGGTCGTAATTGCCGTAGAAATCATGGTTACCGAAGCAGACAATCACCTGCTCATAGTTGTCCGATGCCCAATCCCAGAATCCGTATTGACAATAGGTATTCTCTCCCGAATCTGGCTTGTTGAGATAAGCGGTGTCGCCCGCAATGAGTAGCACATCGCCAACCACCGGTAGCGGATGTTGCGCCAGATAGAGCCGATTCTCGTTGAACTCAAGATGCAGGTCGCTGACAAACTGAATCTTCATAACATAAGTATTTGTGACATACGGGCTAATGCTCGCCGGAAGAGCGCATAATTCCGGCTGTCCGAAACATCAAGCAGGTCGTTCAACAAAGGACTCTCGTCTTCCTTGTCCACCTCCTTTTGCAGCATCTTGGCATAGTATTGGCGGTTGTGAGGAGAAAGGATCGTCCGCAAGTCAGATGCCACCCATTCGGCACCTGCCACGGTGATGTCGAATGTTGTCGCCTCCACATCGACTTCAGGGGGCAACCCGTTATGCATGAGAGCATAAGCCACATATACATTCTGCAGAATATAAACCATGTCGAAAGCGTCCTTTCTGGTGTCGAGATGGCGATCGCTCCAGGTGTCAAGCTTCATCAGAAACTGACCGCTGAGCGATGCCAGCCGGAACGAGAAACTATCCTCCACCGTCACCCTGTCGGCACAATTCATCACCTCCGTAAAGCAACGCACCGACATCACAGGCGACCCTGCTGGCGGCCAGGCAACCAACCCATCATGTTCTACCTTACCAAATGGCACGATGTCCACTTCATAATGGTTTCTCTCATGTGGACCCAAGTAGTAGAACCGTTGACGTTCCTGGGCTTTGACGAAATGGCTCTGTAGCATCAATTGAGTGAGTTGCTCATACTGGAGCCAGTCGCTCAGCGCCACCGCCACATCGAGAACGAGTGTACGTCGAGGTGTGTCGCTTACGTTTAGCAGCCGCAGGGCGATATCGCGGGCAGCAGCCCCCACCACATACACCTCCGACCCAATCTTTGCATAACAGTTGGCCAAATCCTGCAACGTCTCTGCCAGCAGGTCGTTCTGCAATTCATTTTTCCCTATCGTGTAATCCATTATCGCTAGCCAATAAGCTTTACAATTCTTTCCGCCGCCTCACAGCAACGGTCGTCGTCGGTTGCCAATAGGTCGGCATACACCATCATAAGAGGAGTGTCCTTCTCGCCCCAGAACTTGCGGTACACGTATATCTCTCCATCTACCTTCGGAATCATCCGCCCTGTGGCTATCAGCGCATTGGCGTTGTCGACCGTATAGACATCCCATCGTTCAGGATTCAGATAGTCGTCCAATAGTGCCGCTGCGGGTTCTCCTCCCCAACTGGCATCCTCGGGCATTCGGATATCCTTCCAGCGTTCCTTCACCTGTGGCGTGAGAAATGTGAATCGGGCGATGAGATAGCGCTCCTTGAGCCCGTCGGCATAGGCACGCACCCAACAGTTGAGTAGCGACGCCCGTTTCCGTAGCAGACGTTTGTTGCCGTCCTCCACGATGTAGCCCTTCTCCATCAGGCCTTGCATCGTGTTGTGTACCGACCCTATCGAGGTGCCTGTCTCCGTTGCCAGCTGTCGGTAGTTCCGATTGACATTCTCCTTATCCTGTAGCAACTTGAAAATAATCTGAAATTCCGCCTTTTGCATATCAATTTTTATTTCCATCGTTCATTTATCTTTCTGTGTTCAAAATAATTGAACAACTGTAATAATTGAACAATGTAAATACAAAGATACACATTTTCTTTAATATAGCAAAGTTTTTTTTAATTCTTTTCTTGCTATAGAAAGTTGTTGTATAGATGCAGCATATCCTTTGACGAGAGGTCCGCTGTTGCATTATTCACTTGCTCATTTGGTCGGAAAGGACTACTTTTTTT
>CACXCY010000170.1 GCA_902766265.1 uncultured Bacteroidota bacterium | reverse complement strand
TTGATGATGTGGCTATCGAGGTCCTCTACTAGCGGGATAATGCCGATAACAGGGATGGAACAGTAGTTTTCCACGTCTTTTTTACTGTGGATGCGTACATCGAGAAAACGGAAGAGCAGGATGACACCGATAGGCATCAGCAAAGCAATGATGATGGCGAGGGTGTATGTGCGACCGGCATTGGGTGAGATTTTGCCACCGGAGGCGTAGTCCACCACGCGGGTGTCGGCATCGGTAATGGTTAGACGCAGGGCGTTCTCTTCCCGTTTGTTGAGCAGATAGAGATACAATTCCTCTTTGATGGATTGCTGGCGCTCGAAGTTCTTGAGTTCACGCTGTTGTGTCGGTGTCTGGCTGATGGCCGAGCTGGAAGCGAGTTCGCGGTTGCGGTACTCTCGCGCACGGATATTGGACGATTCGATGTAGTTCTCAATCGACCGCAGGATGGTGCTCTTCAAGGTGGTCAATTGGTAGTCGGCCTCTTTGACCAAGGGGCTGCGTTCGCTGGAGTTGTCGATGAGTACCTGCCGCTCCTGCACTTTTTGGTTGTATAGGTCGATAAGACTGCTCACGCCGGTGTTGCGGATGCTGATGTTGGGTATCATCTCGCCTTCCTTTGTGCTCTGAATCTTGCGGAGCAGGTCTTTGGCGATGTTGATGTCCACTTCACTCTCCACCAATGCCGATGAGTATTGGTTGCGATTGCTGAGATTGCTTGTATTTTGGGCGTTGACGTCGGAGATGTGGTGTGTACGCATGTATTTTTCTAAGTCACCTTCCACATCGGACAGTTCGACAGAGATGACCTCCAAACGCTCCTGGATAAAACGTGCGGTGTTTTCTGCCACCTTGCTCTTGTATTGCACGGTGTGGCGGTTGTATGTCTCAATCCAGAGGTTGACGATGTCGACCCCGCGTTGGTAGTTGACATCGCGAATGGATAGGGCTATGTTGCCGGCATCCTCATCTACAATGGCGGCACCCATTTTACCCATATATTGCGCGGTGGCCTTGTCGGGAGTGACATAATCTATCAGGAATTTGGCTTTAGCCACTTCAGTGGCGTTGGGTCGCTTCTTAATAACGACGACGCCTTTGTGTGTTACCAGGGTGTCGTCATATTTGGCAGTCCATTTGGCTCCTTCGCGTCCTTTCTCGTCCTCGATGGCGGTAAGAATGTATTCGTCCGGGTGGCATTCAATCTCAAACCTGCAGTCGGGGTAGTTGTTGCCTACAAAGTAAGCGTCGATGGGCGATTTGTCGTAGAGGTCTTCGTCGAGGAAGAGTCCGGGTTTGGTGTAGGTGACGTTAAGATTGAGGTCGCTCACTACGTCCTGAACCACCTGTCGCGAGGTGAAGAAATGGATTTCGCGTTCAGCGTTGCTGGGTGAGCGGAACATCTTCATCACATCGTTGTTAATCTGTGTAGACGGAGTGTTGATTTGCATGGTGGCCGATACGGCGTATATGTTGGGACTCATCTGTAGCTTGAGCCACGCGACCGACAGACAGAGGATGAGTGACAGCACAATCCAATACCAGGAGGACTCGAACAACTCGATAATGTTGTGTATGATGAAGCGGTTGGTGTTTTTCTTCACATTGATGTTGGCGGCTTCGGCTTTAGCTTGGTCAATCATGGGCGGAAAATTAAAATGTTAGCATTGGACGGTTTGTTCTGGCTGATACTATTTCTTGACGCCGAACCATACAAGTAGCATGGTCACTATGCTGGATATGCCTGATACTAGTGATATGCGGTCCCACCAGTAGTCGAACAGCTGGTTGCTGCGACGTATGGTGGTCTTGCTGGGATATACATAGACGATGTCGTTCTGTTGCAGGTAGAAGTAGGGAGAGTACATCACATCTTTGGTCAGCAGGTTGAGATAACCGGTGGTGACAGTGGTATCCAACGTACGCATCACCAGTATTTTGTCGCGGCGTATGCCTGAGCCGCCCCCCCAGTTGCCCACGGTTCCGTTACCGGCCAGGCCAGCTTTTGCCACGAGATCGAGGATGGTGACATCGTTGTCGTCAAACTCATGGATGCCTGTGCCGCTCTCACCAATGACGGTGACTTTGAAGTTGCTGATCTTTACACTCACGGTGGCGCCATTCACAATGCCCTCGTCTTCCATACGCTTGGTCAGATATCGTTCCAGTTCGGGACACGTCATTCCGACGACGCGCACGGTGTCGAACACGGGAAGGTTGATGGTGCCGTCGTTGTTCACCACATAACCGTTCACGTTCAAGCTGCTCATCTCGCTGCGGGTGATGCGATTGAAGGCCTCTACCATTCGTGGCTCTTTGTGGGTCACAATGATTTGCAGGTTGTCCCCTTTCTTGATGGTGAGATCGTGGCGTACAGGGGCTTTGTATTCTGCAGGTGCCTCAATGTCGTTCATCAGCACGTAGCCCTTGTAGGTGCCGCAGGAGGTGGTCAGCAGCGACGCTGCTGCGAGGGTCAGGATTCTTAAGAAATATCTCATAATTGGGTAGAGTTTAATCGGTTCAAGGAAGATGCGTTCCAAGGGTCACATCTCATTCCGGTGATGGCGAGTGTAGCGTAGGAAACGGGGCGTCGACACCATGTTACGTTGCCACATGCGCTTGGGTTCATGCAAGAAACGCACCAGCCATTCAAGGTGAAGTCGTATGACCCACGGCGATGCGCGGTGTATGGTGCCGGCATAGAATTCGAAGGCACCCCCGATGGCACCAATGGTGTCTACTGCGGACAGACGTGCGCGGTTGCGTTCTATCCATTTCTCCTGTTTGGGAGCCCCCAGCCCTACCAGTAGCACGTTGGGAGCAAAGGACTGGATGAGCCCAATGATAGTGTCGTTTTCTTCGTCGGACATCTCTTGGCTGAAGGTGGGCGACCACGTCATCACATTTAGCGTGGGGCGCTCCTTTGCCAGCCGCTGCTTGATGCGTTGTAGCACTTCCGGGGTGCTGCCCAAATAGAACAGCCGTCCATTCTTTGCCGCCGCTTCGGCTATCACCTGCCGATGGAAATCATCACCGGCAATCTTGTCTATCTCCACGTTCTTCCATCGTTTCAGCGCCATGCAGATGCCTATACCGTCGGGCAGTAGTACGTCGCATGCGGTGAGAGCTTGCCGGTAGGTATCATCGCTCTGGGCCATGATGAACGAATGGGGATTGAGGCATCCGACGACGATGGGACGTTGGCCACCATGATTCACAAAATCCGTGTCGGCGATACGGGTGGTGAGATTATATTCAAAGAACTTCATCGCGAGAGAAGGATGTCCTTGGAGTCGTCGAATGTGCGGTACATGCCTACGGCGCAGTCAGCCCCACGTAAGTACACAACTGACCCTCCTATTCGTGTGCAAAATTAATAAAAAAATTACATATATAATAATATTATGCGCAATTTTTCTGGACGCCTTGTAGATGTGTTTGTCTATCAGTTATCTGCAGTACTGCATAATAATAGTCAAATGCTTTGGAAACAAGAAATGACGCGTATTTTCGGGCTGTAAGGTGCATTTTTTTGTTTTTTTTAGGTGCTAAAAATGGCTGGTTACTTAGGGATTTTTGTAGGTTTTGAGGGCTGGTTGGTCGTGGCTTTTTTTGTGGGTATCCTCGATTTCGAAATCCGCTGCAAATATACAACGTTTTCCGGCGCTGGGAAATAAAGATAGGAATATATTCCTAACTCATAATTAACTGGTTATATACGAATGGTTATCGATTGGTGCGATATTCCCAACCGAGCCCACCGGCCAACAAAACGGGCGGTTAAGCAGCGGCGAATTGTGAGAATTCGATAGCCCCCAAGCCCCCTAAAAGGGGAGAGTAGTCCATTAGTCCCTAAGTGGTGAACGAGTACTCCCCCTTGAATGGGGGGCAAGGGGAAGGTTAGGTCAGTCCTACATCAGCCCTACATCAGAGTTGCTTTTGTGTCCCGTTTCCCAAATGCGAATGTATGTGAAAATTTAGGATGGTTCACCCGAGCCGGGCTGCATAGGCAATAGAGATGTAAACAGTTTATATATTTGGTAATGAGTAATATAATCGTATTTGTGGGGGTGGAGTGGATAAAGAATTGAAAAAAATGAGGAATATTGGAGATATGTTGGTTAAAAAATGACTATATTTGCAAACTCATTTGCATGGAACTTGGGTGCAATAATACTTGATATTGTTTGTTGTAGCATTGTACCATTGTTGGTTTTGTGCAGCTGTTGTAGAAATTCTCATGTCGGGCATCGTAAAAATACGCAAAGGGCTGGATATACCGTTGGGGGGTGCGGCACAGGAGTTGACTGTTGATGCACGCTCTGTGGCGGAATATGCCGTTAAACCTATGGACTATGTGGGTGTGGTGCCGCGACTGCTGGTGGCTGAAGGGGATATTGTGGGCGCAGGTACGCCGTTATTTGAGGACAAGAACAATGAGTGGGCGCGTTTTGTTTCGCCTGTGGCTGGCAGGGTGAAAGCGGTGGTGAGAGGCGAGCGTCGGGCTCTGTTGGCTGTGGTGGTGGAGCGCGACGAGAGTGTGCCTGTGGGGCGAAATTTTGAAAGGGATACGGTGGCGTTGGATGAACTTTCCAGGGAGGAGATACAGCGTGTTTTGGTGGAGAGCGGTTGCTGGACAATGATGCGTCGACGCCCGTTCGGCACGGTTCCGCTGCCCAATGACCATCCCAAGGCCATTTTTGTCTCTTGTTTTGATACTGCGCCTTTGGCTCCTGATTACGACTATGTGGTGCAGGGCAGGGAAGAGGACTTTGTGGCGGGACTTCGGGTGTTGTTGCGTTTGACTGACGGGAAGCTTCATTTGGGATTCCACAAAGGACAGCATTTGTCAGAGAGGGTGCCGGAGGATTGCCGGATAGAAAAACATGTTTTCGACGGTCCACATCCTGCCGGCAATGTGGGGACGCAGATTGCTGCCATTGACCCCATCAACAAAGGGGAGGTCGTGTGGTCGGCGCGTCCGCAGGAGGTGGCTGTGATAGGACATCTCTTCCTGACGGGGGAGTATCTCCCGGAGAAGGTGGTGGCTTTTGCCGGACCGTGTGTCGCCAGCCCCCGTTACTACAGGATACTGGCAGGTGCCGGGCTCGACATTGTGTGCAGCGAGCAGTTGGCGATGAGTAGCAATTACCGCATCATATCGGGCAACGTGTTGTCTGGGTCGCGTATTGCGGTTCCCGATACACCTTTGGTGACGCCTTTTATCGGTGCTGCCGATGATTTGGTGACGGTGATACCTGAGGGGGATTACTATGAATTCATGGGGTGGTTAATGCCTGGATTGAATAAATTCAGTTTCCACCGAACTTTCTTTTCAGGTTTCGATAAGAAGGAGATACGTCGCCAACGGCGTCGCCATCGTAGGAGTGTGCGTGAAGCGTCGCGCTCGTTCCGCCTGGTCCCCAATACATACAGTTTCGACACCCAGATGCATGGACAACAGCGTCCGTTGGTGTTGACTGGCGAATTCGAGCAGGTGTTTCCTTTCCGCATCTATCCCCTGCAACTCATCAAGGCCGCTGTGGTTGGCGACATTGAATTGATGGAGGATCTGGGGATCTATGAGGTTGAGCCCGAGGATTTTGCCCTGTGTGAGTTTATCGACCCCTCAAAAACAGAAATACAACATATCATTCGCGAGGCGTTGGAAACGCTCAGAAAGGAGGGCGTGTGAGCGATTGGCGTTATGTAAAAAACGACGGTGGAAACGGACATCCGTTGCGCCGTTTCGTTGACAGAATAAAGCCCACATTCAGCGAAGGTGGCCGATTGTCGCGGTTGCATAGTACTTTCGAAGGTTTCGAGACATTTCTCTTCACCCCCAAAGAGGTGACACGCCAGGGTGCACACATTCGCGATGCGGCCGACCTGAAACGTTCCATGATAACTGTTGTGGTGGCGCTTATGCCCGCATTGCTGTTCGGTATGTGGAATGTGGGTCATCAGTATGCGCTTGCTACGGGCGAGCATCTGGGATGGATGGGCGAATGGTGGTTCGGTTTCATCCGTTTGCTCCCGATGATTGTGGTCTCGTATGCAGTGGGATTGGGCATAGAATTTGCTTTTGCGCAGATACGCCATCATGATGTCTATGAGGGCTTCCTCGTGACGGGCATCATCATCCCGATGATTGTGCCCATCAGCACTCCACTTTGGCAGTTGGCACTGGCAGTGGCTTTTGCCGTCGTTATAGCCAAAGAGATGTTTGGCGGCACAGGGATGAATTTCCTCAATCCGGCGCTGGTGGCTCGTGCGTTCCTGTTCTTCTCCTATCCTACGCACATGTCGGGCGACAATGTGTGGGTGTCGGCAAAACATTTTGGCGACGCGCTGTCGGGTGCTACGCCGCTGGGCGAGATAATGACCTCTACGGCACCGGGTGTCGACGGTCTGCTGCAGAACATGTCCTATTCGATGATGGATATGTTTGTCGGGGTTATCCCAGGTTCGGTTGGGGAGACCTCGGTAGTCGCCATATTATTGGGTGCAGCCATCTTGCTGGTGACAGGTATAGCTTCGTGGCGCATCATGTTCAGCGTGGTGTTGGGAGGCGGTTTGATGGGGTTGCTGTTCAACGCCATCGGAGCCAATGCCTACATGCAGTTGCCATTCTACTATCATTATCTGATGGGTGGTTTCATGTTTGGTGCCGTCTTCATGGCTACCGACCCCGTGACATCAGCGCAAACCAATTGTGGCAAGTGGATTTATGGCCTCCTTATCGGTGCTTTTGCCGTCATGTTGCGTGTGTTCAATCCTGCCTATCCTGAAGGAATGATGCTGGCCATCTTGCTGATGAACTGTTTTGCCCCGCTGATTGACCACTGCGTGGTGGCTGCCAATATCAGCTACCGTAAAAAGAGAATGAAATGAAAAAGTTTAGCAACAAATACATCTTCCTCTATGCTGCCATTCTGGTGGCGGTGGCAGCCGTTACACTCACGGTTGTGTCGGTATCGTTAAAACCGCGTCAACTGCGCAATCAGGAGATAGAGCGCAAACAGATGCTGCTGCGGGCCATTGGTATTGAGGCATCGGCAGCAGAAGCGGAGGAGCAGTACGGTTTGAATATCACCGAAGACACCTTGTGGACTGACAATGACGGAGTGCGGCAGGCGTTGCCGTATTACATTTTTCGTGAAGGGGTCGTGTTGCCGTTCCGCGGTACAGGCCTTTGGGGTCCAATATGGGGATATATTGCTGTTGATGAGGATTTGACGGTTAAAGGTGCTGTGTTCGATCACAAGGGCGAAACACCAGGTTTGGGAGGCGAGATAGCGGCGGATTGGTTTGCCCATCAGTTCGTGGGTAAAAGCCTGCTGGAGGACGGTGTGTTGTCGCCTATTGTGCTGAAGAAACACGCCAATCCCAACTCTCCGCATGAAGTAGATGCCATATCGGGTGGTACAATGACATCAGATGGGGTCACCCAGATGTTGGCCGATGGTGTGGAATCCTATCGGAGTTTACTGGAGGCGTTTAGCAACGTGTCGGAGTCGGAGTTTTCCGATGATGTGGACGTTGAGGAATATGAATAAGTGTAGAAACAGGAACAGACAAGATAGTGAAGAACTGGAAACTGATAACGATGCCCTTTAGCAGGGAGAACCCCATCACCGTGCAGGTATTGGGTATCTGCTCCTGTCTGGCGGTGACGGCACAGCTCAAGCCAGCCGTAGTGATGGCTGTCTCTGTGACTGTTGTGGTGGCATTGGCGAATCTTATCATTTCTTTGATACGGAAAACGATACCTCCTCGCATACGTATCATTGTCCAGTTGGTGGTCGTCTCGATGTTGGTTGTTCTAGTGGATCAGGTGTTGAAGGCCTACCTCTACGATGTCAGCAAGCAGTTGTCGGTCTTTGTGGGGTTGATTATCACCAACTGCATCGTTATGGGTCGACTGGAGGCCTTTGCTATGAGTCATAGTCCGTTGGAGTCACTGTGCGACGGTGTCGGCAACGGGTTGGGATATAGCGTTATCCTAGTGTCGTTGGGATTTATACGTGAGCTCTTTGGGAGCGGATCGCTCTGGGGCTATCCTGTGTGCGAGAAATTGGGACTCTATGCTGCCGGTTACGAGAACAACGGGTTGATGGTGATGCCGCCAATGGCGTTGATTCTGGTGGGGGTGATTATATGGATACAACGCAGTAGAAACAAAGATTTGCAGGAGAAATAGCAGATGCAGGAGATGTTCAACATATTTGTCAGGTCGGTGTTCGTGGATAACATGGTATTCTCGTTCTTCCTCGGAATGTGCTCCTATCTTGCCGTCTCCAAGACAGTGAAGACATCGCTGGGGTTGGGTGTGGCTGTTACCTTTGTGCTGCTTGTCACGGTGCCGGTCAATTATTTGCTCAACAAGTACGTGCTTGCTCCCGGTGCGCTTGTGTGGATGCATCTGTCATGTTCGCAGGTGGACTTGTCGTTTCTGAGTACCATCATGTTTATCGCAGTTATTGCCGCTATCGTGCAGATGGTGGAGATGGTGGTGGAGAAGTTTTCGCCGGCACTCTACAATGCTTTAGGCATCTTCTTGCCGCTGATAGCCGTCAACTGTGCCGTTCTGGGTGGCTCGCTCTTTATGCAGGAGCGTGCTTACGCCAACATCGGTGAAGTTACCGCTTTTGCCTTTGGCAGTGGCTTGGGGTGGCTGCTGGCTATTGTGGGTATCGCTGCTATCCGTGAGAAGCTGCGCTACTCGCACATACCTCCCGCTCTCAAAGGGGTGGGCATCACTTTCATCATTACGGGCTTGATGGGCATTGCCTTCATGTCGTTTATGGGTATAAAGATATGAAATGAGGAAGGTATAGGACAGAAACAGAATGGGGTATTCGTCCAATGGTAGGACGCCGCCTTCGCATGGCGGAAATACGGGTTCGAATCCCGAATACTCCACCGAGACAACCTGACGACAGCGTTATCGTCTGAGAGGCGGTATCTTTTGTCGATGTGGTGGGAGACCAGGGGGTATTCGTCCAATGGTAGGACGCCGCCTTCGCATGGCGGAAATACGGGTTCGAATCCCGAATACTCCACCAAGCATAACCTTTGCCTAATACTGGCTACCGATGAAAATTACATTACTTGCCGCTTTGGTCGTCTTTCTCGTGGTTGTCTTGCTCCTGGTGGCTCTGCTTCTGGTGCTTATGGAGAATCTCGTGCCGCAAGGCGACGTAACCGTAACGGTGAACGGCGACAAGCAACTCACTGTTCCCATGGGAGGTACGCTGATTTCCACGTTGGCAGAACAGCAGGTATATCTTCCTTCGGCGTGTGGTGGCAAAGGGTCGTGCGGCCAGTGTCGCTGCCGTGTGCTCGAAGGCGGCGGTGCTGTGTTGCCTACGGAGCTTCCGCATCTGTCGCGACGCGAGGTGCTGGATCATTGGCGGCTGGGTTGCCAGGTGAAGGTGAAGGGACCTATGCAGATACAGGTGCCTGAAAGCGTGCTCAGCGTTAAGAAATGGGAGTGCGAGGTGGTGTCGACGCGCAATGTGGCCACATTCATCCGCGAGATTGTCATGCGGCTCCCTCAGGGCGAACGGCTTGATTTTCTTTCGGGGAGCTATATTCAGGTCGATGTACCCAAGTTGGTGGTAGACTATAGGGACATCCTGGTGGACGATGCTTATCGTGGCGACTGGCAGCGTCTGGGGTTGTTCTCGCTTGTGATGCGCAACGACGAGCCCTGTACCCGTGCCTATTCGATGGCTAACCATCCTGCAGAGGGTGACGTAGTGATGCTTAATGTCCGTATCGCCACACCTCCGCCCGACAGGGTACACGGCGGTTTCCAGCGTCTTAATCCCGGTGTCTGTTCCAGCTACATGTGGTCGCTGCGTCCGGGCGACAAGGTGACGCTTTCGGGTCCTTATGGCGAGTTTCATGTGTTACCGTCAGACCGCGAGATGATGTTTATCGGAGGCGGCGCCGGAATGGCCCCCATGCGAAGCCACATCTTTGACCTCTTCCTTACGCAGCACACTCAGCGCAAGGTAACTTTCTGGTATGGAGGGCGCTCGCTTAAGGAACTCTTCTACACTGAAGAGTTCGAGAATTTGGCGCAGGAACACGACAACTTTGATTTCCACGTCGCTCTTTCCGAGCCCCTGGAGGAGGACCATTGGACTGGCCCCAAGGGGTTTATTCACCAGGTTATTTTCGACAGTTATCTCGGTAGCCATCCCGAACCCGAGGAAATTGAGTACTATCTCTGTGGCCCGGGACCCATGACCAACGCTGTGGTGAAGATGCTCGACGCCCTCGGCGTTCCTAAGCAAAACATCCTCTTTGACGACTTCGGTGCCTGAGCAATGTCCCGCTTGTGGACCGTCTAGGAATAGGCGTACACTAATTTTAAGACCTATAGGTCATTTTGCAGGATAAAATCTTCTAAAAAGCCCATGATAACAGAGAAATCCTTGTGTCAAGGCGCTTGAATCAAAT
>CACXCY010000169.1 GCA_902766265.1 uncultured Bacteroidota bacterium | reverse complement strand
TGGATCGTGGCGAGAATGTTGGCTTGCTGAGTGAAGCGGGGCTGCCTTGTGTGGCCGACCCAGGGGTGATGGTGACGCGTCAGGCACAGCGACGTGGATATGAGATTGTGCCACTAGTAGGGCCCTCGTCGCTTATGTTGGCATTGATGGCATCTGGTCTTGATGGGCAACATTTCGCGTTCAACGGTTATCTGCCTGTGGATAAACGGGAACGGACGGTAGCCATACGTTCATTAGAGATGCGTGCGCTGAAAGAAGGGCAGACGCAGATTTTTATTGAAGCTCCCTATCGCAACAACCAAATGCTTGAGGCGTTGTGTGATACTTGCCACGATGACACATGCATCTGTGTGGCTACAGATATCACGATGCCTACCCAGATGGTGCGTACGCTCACGGTGCGGCAGTGGCGTATTGAACGCTCGCAGGTGAACCTGCACAAACGCAACACTGTATTCTTGTTAGGCAGATCGGAATCGCGGAATAGGAAATAATAGTAAAAGTTAGGGAAGTAAACAATCTACCTCAAATGCCTGTCTACTAAACCAAAGAGCTAAACCTGCGCTACTTCTTCTCTTCGGTGATGATGAAAGTGCGGTAACGGGCGTTGGCACGCGTCATATCTTCCTCAATACGCAGCAGTTTGTCTCCAAAATGCATCATGCGTAGTTTGTCGTTGCCTTCACTTTTGTATACTTGGAACAGCTGGTTGTACTCACGAAGAAAGTCAGGGTCGCGTATGATGAGTTCAATCTTGTAGCATTCACTCTCATCGTTGCCACGGTCAGGGATTGTCATGCGGAATGTGCATCGGTAGTCGGCTGTGTTGATAATCATGCGGCCTTCCACATTGTTGCCTGACGGCATGAATGTGATGTCGAACGACTGGCTTTCGGCTCTTTCGTTGCCTACAAAAGCGCCCAGCGACTGCACAATCTGGTGTGCGTTGCGTCCCAATTGTTCCACGATGTAGCTGGCTTGTGCTTGGGTGGATAAACCTGCTATAAGGCATAAGACAAATATCAAGATTCTTTTCATGACGGTTGGGATTTAGTTGGCTTATAATAATCGTTCAAGGACGGTTTCGATGGTATGGTGCATCTCGTTGTGGTAATTGTTGAGGAACGTACCTTGAGGTCGGTTGGCGATAATAAGGCATACGGTGAGTGCATGATGCCCCAACAACGTGCTAAAACCGAAGATGGCCGATGTCTCCATCTCAAAATTGGTAAGTTTGCAGTCTTTATAAGAGAATGACGCCAATCGCTCGTTAAGATTGGCGATTGAAGGAATGAGACGGATGCGGCGCCCCTGCGGACCATAGAATCCGGGAGCGGTAGCGGTGATTCCATGATGCATATCATATCCCACACGCTGTAGTAGCATTGGGCTGCAGTGGGTGGCATAGGGATGCGCAAAGCAATCGTCCAATTGCATGTGACGACAGAACTGGGTCGCTAACTTCTCTTCAAATTGTTCGGGTTTGTGGTCGTAATAGTTCATCAGTCCATCAAGCCCGATAGCATACTCCGAAGCCACCAGTTGTCCGCAGTCGATGTCGGCTTGCAGACTTCCGCTGGTGCCGATGCGTACAATGTTCAGCGTGCGATGGTTTTCTTTGGGTAGGCGAGTGGACAAATCAATGTTGGCAGCAGCATCAAGTTCAGTCATCACAATGTCGATGTTGTCGGTTCCCATACCCGTGGACAAAGCTGTAAATCTATGCCCTTTGTAATAACCCGTAAGGCAGTGGATTTCCCGATTGTATGATTCGTATTCCACTGTGTCAAAATACTCTTTGAACATATCCACCCTTCCGGGATCGCCCACAAGGATAACGTCGTCAGCCAATTCCTGGCCAGTAATATGAACATGGTACAATTGGCCGTCAGGTGACAAAGGCAGTTCGGATGCTTCCATTATGATAGAATATATTATAAAAATAAAGGTGCGGACGGTACCGCACCTTTGTATGTAATCGGTTGAAATTATCTGCCGGAGCGCGAAGTGCTTGAGCTGCGGGAGGTGCTGCTGCTCGAGGAACTGCGGCTGGTCGATGTGCTAGCGCTGCTGCGGCTAGAGGTGTTCGACGATGTACTGGCACTACGGCTGGAAGTACTTGTTGAGGTGCTGGCGCTGCTGCGGCTGGAGCTGCTTGTCGAAGAACTCCGCGACGTGCTGGCGTTACCTGAACCACTACGGCTGGATGTCGCGCTGCTGGTTGATGTGCCACTGGTGCGGCTGTTGGTACTGGTTGTAGCACTCTTGGCGCGAGTGTCGCTACCTGTTGAGGAACTTCCGCGGCTACTGCCCGACACATTGGAACCACGGCTGCTGCCGCTGTTGTTGCTGCCCGAATTACGGCTACCCGAGACGTTGGAACTGCGGTTGTCGCCATTGTTGTTGCTGCCCGAATTACGGCTACCCGAGACGTTGGAACTTCTGCTGCCGGTATTGTTGTTGCTCGCCTGTGTGCTGCTGTTGCGATTGGCACCACCATTGTCGCTCACGTTGCTGTTGCGGCTGTTGCTGGCCGAGTTGACGCGTGAGTTGTTGCTTGACCCTTGGGTGCGCACATAGGTCATAGTGTTGGTCTGTTGGTTGTCATTGCCGACATTGTTGGGTTTGTTGAGCGAAGTATTGGGTTTGTTGAAACCGGGGGTGTGGGGTACATTGCTGAAATACACAGGTGTCCAGGGGTCACGGGTGTAGTAGGGGTGGTATCCGTGGTGGCCCGGGTGGGGGTGATGCCAGCCGTGGAGGTGCACATCGTAGTGGTAGGTGCGCACGTAGTGATGATGGTGGTGTGGACGCACGTAGGGGTTATACGGCGGTATTGTCCATACAAAAGTGGGTACCGGAGCGTAGCTGCGGAAACGCAGATATGTCGTTGCGCTGTACATGTGGCCGGTATGTTTGTTGAAGAGCCACACGCAGTTTAGGTCGAGGGGCATGTAGATTTCCTCTCCGGTATAGGCATCGTATGCGTATATCCACAGCTCGTAATATTGCGAATTGACCTTCTCGGCCCACACCTCGTTGACCAGGGCGTAGGTTTCGATTTCGTTTTCATATCCGCAGTAAATCATGATTTCCTGCTGTGCGTTCAGGTAGTTCACCGCACGTGTCACCTGTCCATAGGTGAAGTAGCGGATGGATGCGGCGCTGCTCGTGAGGGCGAGAGCCATAAGTGCGATTGCAAAAACTAACTTTTTCATGGGGTTGGATTTTGTTATTTCTACTGTTTAGTATGTTATCAATTCGTTTTCTTGCAGTTCCCCGGGCTCTTTGCTGCAAAGGTGGGACGGGGGGGGCTGGGTTTGTGATGCCTGCAACTTTTGTGTCGGTTACTTTATGTTCCGTATGGCTTCCTCGGTCCAGTTGTTCAGGAAACCAGCCACTTTCCTTTGGTTGTAGCCCTTGCCCTCTTCCAGATAGGAGGAGTTCTGGGTATGCAGCCGGCGACCGTCAGCGTCGAGAATGACAAAAACGGGGTATCCGAAACGTCCGGGATTTTCCAAACGTTGCATGGCTTCGATGTTTCTGTTGTTTCTGGAGGTGTTGACGTGGATGTAGATGAAGTTGTTGGCGATAATTTGGCTCACCACCGAGTCTTTTGTTGCAAAATCGGCAAAACGCAGACACCAGGGACACCAGTTGCCGCCCACTTGGCAGAGCACGTATTTGTGTTCCTTGCGTGCCCGAGCGATGGCTTCGTCGATTTGCGACATAGCGTCGATACTCTCGTCGTACACTTTGGGTAGTGGCTGTTCCGTACCGTCCTTTTGCTGGGCATAGGATACGGTAACCAGTAAAAGTGTCAATGCGATGATGAGTATTCGTTTCATAGGGTGGGGGGGGCTACATAGCCATGTCTTGCAGGAACTTCACGCTGGCGTGGATGTGCTTGTACATTATCTCGTCCACGTCAATGAAGTTGACCTCCTTGCGGTATTTGGCCACGAGGTCTTCGATGAAAGGCGAAGACTTCAGTCCTGTATTCTGTTTACGGAAGTCAAGTGCCTGTGCTGCATTGAAGAGTTCTATGGCGAGTACGCGCTCCACGTTCTGCATCACCTTGTAGGTCTTGGTGGCAGCGTTGCCGCCCATTGACACGAGGTCTTCCTGGTTTTGGCTCGACGGGATGCTGTCCACACTACAGGGGGAGCAGAGCTGTTTTGTCTGGCTCACGATGCTGGCGGCGGTATATTGCGGAATCATGAAGCCGCTGTTCAGTCCTGGTTTGGCCACAAGGAAACTGGGCAGGCCACGTTTGGCATCGATGAGCTGGTAGGTGCGGCGTTCCGAGATGCTACCCAATTCAGCGACAGCGATGGAGAGAAAGTCGAGTACCATAGCCATGGGCTCGCCGTGGAAATGGCCTCCGGAGATCACCATGTCTTCGTCGGGGAGAACAATGGGGTTGTCGGTGGTGGAGTTGATCTCGGTCTCAATCACAGAAGCAACGTAAGCGATGGTATCCTTGGCGGCACCATGCACCTGTGGCGCGCAGCGGAAGCTGTAGGGGTCTTGCACATGCTCTTTGTGTTGCTTGATGATTTGGCTGCCGTCGAGGTACTTGCGCACATTGGCGGCTGTCTGCAGCTGTCCTTTGTGGGGACGCACCATGTGGAGCGCTTCGTAGAAAGGTTCTATACGTCCATCGAAGGCATCGATGCTCAAACTGAGCAGCATGTCGGCCTGTTGGCTGAGACGTTGGGCTTTGAGGATGCTCCACACGCCGTAGGCACTCATGAATTGTGTGCCGTTGAGCAGCGCCAGCCCCTCTTTGCTTTGCAGGGTGATGGGCGACCATCCCAGTTCGGCATACACCTCTTTGACATCGCAGCGACGGCCCTTGTAGTAGACGTCGCCCATGCCGAGGATGGCAGGCAGCATCAGGTTGGCCAAGGGACAGAGGTCGCCGCTGGCACCCAAACTGCCTTGCTGGTAGACCACGGGGTGCACATCGTTGTTGAAGCAATCCACCAGACGTTGTGCCGTCTGCAGTTGCACCCCGCTGTATCCGAAGCAGAAGTTCTGCACTTTGAGGAGCAGCATCAGTCGCACGACCTCTTGGGGCACTTCGTCGCCCACTCCGCAAGCGTGGCTCATCACCAGGTTTTTCTGCAACTGGCTGAGTTCTTCTTTGCTGATGGATATGTTGCACAGAGAGCCGAAGCCCGTGGTGACGCCATAGATGGGCTCTTTCTGTGTCTCCATCTTCTTGTCGAGGTAGGCGCGGCATTTCTGTATGCGGACAATGGCGGTCTCGCTCAAGGCGAGCGTCATTTTCTTGTCGATGATTTCTTTTACGCGTTCCAGCGTAAGTCGTTCGGAGGAAATGTAATGAACCATGTTGTGTTGTTGAAAAATCAGACTATTTCTTCAGCAAATCGGCTGCTTTGCCGGCGATGTCGCCGTCCACGAGGATGCGTCCGCAATGTTCGCACACGATGACTTTCTTGTGCATTTTGATTTCCATCTGACGTTGGTGGGGAATCTTGCTGAAGCATCCGCCGCAGGCGTCACGGTCGATGGTCACCACGGCCAATCCGTTGCGCATATTGTTGCGTATGCGTTTGTAAGCTGTCAGGTAGCGCTCCTCGATGAATTGCTCTTGTTCTTTCGATTTGGCGCGAAGACGGATTTCGTCCTTCTCTGTCTCTGCGATGATGTCGCCCAGTTCGTCTTGCTTCATCTGCAGCTCTTCTTTGCGGCGTTCCGTCAGTTTCAACGCTGCCTCGATGTGGCGTTCCAATTCTTTGATGCGCTCTTTGGCGTCGCGTTTGTGGCGCTCGCAGAGTTGTATCTCCAGGTTCTTGTACTCAATCTCTTTGTTGATGGCTTCGTATTCGCGGTTGTTGCGCACGTTGTCCTGCTGCTTCTCGTATTTCTTAATCTGCTCGGTATGCTCGGCGATATCGTTGTCTTGTTTGGCTATAGAGGCGTTGCATTCGTCTTTCTCGTTTTTGAAGTTTTCCACGCGTGTCTCCAATCCTGCCACCTCGTCTTCGAGGTCTTGCACCGCCTGGGGCAGTTCGCCACGTATCTGTTGGATTTTGTCAATCTCCGAGTCGACGCTCTGCAGCGTGTAGAGGGCCACGAGACGTTTCTCCACGGTGAGATCCACATCGCGCATTACGGGGGTAACTTGTTCGGCCTGCGGCTGTGCGGCAGCTTTTTTTGTTGTAGTAGTCTTTTTTGCCATATTATAATAATTTTATATATATCAATTATATGTAACGTACAAAACCTCGGCATTCGGCCGAAATCTGACATGCAAAGGTAGTAAATTTTTCAGATATGGCGCGATAAATTAAATCTTTTGCGAATTGTTCGCTCTCGTAGTGCCCGATTTCGGCCAGCACGATGTCGCCTTCGGCCTGTTGGAAATCGTGGTATTTCAGGTCGCCCGTCAGGTAGATGTCGGCCCCCTGCGCTTTGGCGTCGCCTATCAGGAAATTGCCGCTGCCGCCACACAGCGCCACCCGTTCCACGGTTGCGCGGCACAGCTCTGAGGTGCGTATGCACGGAATGCCCGTCACCTGCTTTACATGCTGCAGGAAGTCGATGGTCTTCATGGGTTTGGGCAGCCGTCCTATGGCTCCGGCTCC
>CACXCY010000168.1 GCA_902766265.1 uncultured Bacteroidota bacterium | reverse complement strand
CCGAAATCATAAAAAACGCGCCATACGCTTTTTTTTGCGTACCTTTGCACCGAACTTAAAAGCACAACAACACCATGGAGAACAACTACATTATCTCTGGCATACAGCAAGTCGGCGTGGGCTGCGAACAGTTCGAGGAGGCCTGGAAATGGTACATCGCCATGTTCGGCATGGACGTGCGCATCCTCGAGGACGACACCGTGGCGGCCAAGATGCTGCCCTACACCGGCAACGTGCCCCAGAAACGCCACGCCTGCATCGCCGTCAACCTCCAGGGCGGCGGCGGCTTCGAGATATGGCAATACTCCCAGCGCAAACCCCAGCCCCTCGGCTTCGAAATCGAGGCCGCCGACCTCGGCATCTTCGCCGCCAAGCTCAAGACCCGCAACGCCGACGCCTACCGGCGCCAGCTCGCCGCCAGAATCGTGCAGGACGACGGCAAGAAAGCCGGCGGACGCGTGGGCACCCTCCACACCTCGCCCGACGGCCGCAAGAGCTTCACCGTGCTCGACCCCTGGGGCAACTACTTCCAGGTGGTGGAGGACGACTACGTCTTCATCGACGAGCACCGCCTGGGCGGCGGCGTGACCGGAGCCATGATGGGCTCCACCGACATCGACAAGGCCCTGCCCATCTACCGCGACATCCTCGGCTACGACACCGTGGTGTACGACCGCACCGGCACCTTCGACGACCTCAGCGACATCAAGGGTGGCAACGGCCGTTTCCGCCGCGTCATGCTCAGCCACAGCCGTCCCCGCCGCGGCGCCTTCGCCCCCCTCTTCGGCCCCAGCACCATCGAGCTGCTCCAGGCCCTCGACCGCCAGCCCCGCAAGATATACGAAGGCCGCTTCTGGGGCGACCCCGGGTTCATCCAGCTCTGCTTCGACGTCACCAACATGCGCGCCCTCGAGCAGAAATGCAACGCCCTCGGATTCCCCTTCACCGTGGACAGCTGCAAGGACGCCGGCCACTTCGACATGGGCGAGGCCAGCGGACACTTCACCTACATCGAAGACCCCGACGGCACCCTCATCGAACTCGTCGAAGCCCACAAAATCACCGTCCTCAAACGCCCCCACATCTACATCGACATGCTCACCCGCAACCGCGAGAAGCCATTCCCCCGGCTCTTCTTCCGCCTCATGGGCATGAACAAGGTGAAACTCTAACCCCCACACCACAAGCTATGGGCAACCTATTGGAATACCTGAGACAGGACGTGCGCTTCGAAGAGTCGCTCAAGGCCTGCATGAACTGCGGCATGTGCACCGCCGTATGCCCCGCCGCCGAATTCTACGACTACGACCCGCGCCGCATCTGCGACGCCGTGCAACGCGGCTACGAAAACGAGATAGAACGGCTGCTGCGCAAAGACACCATCTGGTACTGCGGCCAGTGCATGTCGTGCAAG
This sequence comes from uncultured Bacteroidota bacterium, assembly GCA_902766265.1. GTDB lineage: Bacteria > Bacteroidota > Bacteroidia > Bacteroidales > P3 > Colimorpha. Next base: position 6,806 of record CACXCY010000168.1, on the reverse strand, counting down.
ACACGCTGCCCGCGCGGCAACGTGCCCGGCGAGCTCATCAGCGTGCTCCGCAAGGCCTCGCAAGAGCTGGGCTACTACAAAGACAGCGAGAAAGGCCGCCAGCAGACACAACTCATGAACACCATCGGCCGCAACATCCTCGAAATCGGCTACTGCGTCCACCCCGACCGCGTGGACCCCGGCTACCACCCCGAACAGGGCCCCGTGTGGGAATGGTACCGCGAGCACATCGAAGACGTGGCCCCCAAGCTGGGCGCCAACTACCACGGCCAGGGCGCCGGCGCACTGCGCAACATCCCCGAAGAGGACCTGAACGAAGTGCGCAGAATATTTGAGGTAACCGGCGGCATGGAGCTGCGCAAACAAGTGACCAGCGATGAATAAATTCGGATTCTCGATAGCACATACACGGTCCACGGACCTCGACACCGCCAACCTCGGCAAAGCCGAAGAGCTGCTGCAGCGCGTGCCCTCCTACAAGCTCTGCATCGGCTGCGGCGGCTGCACGGCGGCCTGCACGGCAGGACTGTTCACCGACTTCAACATACGCCGCATACACACCCAGTTCGCTCGCGGCCAGTACAAAGGCCTGGACCGCCGGCTGCAAAGCTGCATGCTCTGCGGCAAATGCCTGCTGGTGTGCCCCCGCGGCGTGAACACCCGCGCCCTCATCGTCGAGATGCGCCGCCTGCTCAACAACACAGACCCCGCATAGTTCAACCATAAGAACACTAAAACAACAGCCACCTTGAACAACTTCTCCATATATGTAATACCGTTCTGCACCGGCGTCCTGCTGCTGCTGGGATTCTCCGTGCTGAAGTACTGGCGATGGATCAAGCGCTTCGACAAACTGCAGCAAGCCATCATCCGCAAGAACATCTGGTCGTGGAAATTCCTGCCCGCCATCTGGGAGGCCTTCCGCGAAGGACTGCTCCACTGGCGCATCGCCAAGAAGAACTGGCTGCTGGGCTACATGCACCGCAGCCTGGCCTTCGGATGGTTCCTGCTGATAGTGGTGGGCTTCGTGCAGGCCCTGCTGGCCTTCCCCGACGGACACCCCTTCTGGATGGCCATCTTCTACAACTACTTCGTCCACGAGGACAACCTGCTCGTGTTCCCCGATGCACCGCTCTTCGCCGACATCATGGACGCACTGCTGCTCTATGTGCTCAGCGGACTGGCACTGGCCGTGTTCAAGAAGCTCTGGTCGCGCCCCCTGGGCATGAAACGCACCACACGCCACACGCCGCTGGACCGCGTGACCAAGTTCGCCCTCTGGTGCATCTTCCCCCTCCGCCTGCTCAGCGAGACAGCCACCAGCGCCATCTACCACAACGGCGGATTCCTGATACAATGGCTGGGCAACGGCATGGCCGGCATCGGCATCGCCGACCCCTACTTCGAATACATCTGCTGGCTGCTCTACAGCATAGCGCTGGGCACCTTCTTCGCCCTGATGCCCTTCTCGCGCTACATGCACATCTTCACCGAGATATTCCTCATCTACTTCCGCCAGCTGGGCGTGCGCGACAACGCCGACCAGAAAAGCGGCTACACCATGTTCGAACTCAACGCCTGCTCGCGCTGCGGCATCTGCATCGACGGATGCCCCATCAACAAGGAGCTGGACATCACCAATATCCAAGGCGTATACCTGCTGCAGAGCATCCGCAATCACGACTGGAGGAAACGACAGGTGTCCATCGCCGAGAACTGCCTGATGTGCGACCGCTGCGTGGCCGACTGCCCCGTCAACATCGACCTCAACGTGATGCGCCGCCACGTGCGAATCCAGAACAAACGCCCTATCGACACCTCCGGCAACTACAGCTACCTGGACACCGTGCAACCCTTCAACGCCATAGGGCGTGTGGCCTATTTCGGCGGCTGCATGTCGCACCTCACCCCCGGCACCACCGAGGCCATGGAACGCATCTTCCAAGCTGCCGGACAGAAATACTGGTATATGGACCGCGACCGCTCCATCTGCTGCGGACGCCCCCTGCTGCAACAGGGATTCACCACACAAGCCAACGAACTGAGACGCAAGAACACCGAACTCATCGTGAACAGCGGCGCCACCATGCTCATCACCTCATGTCCCATCTGCTACCGCTCGTTCAAGGAGGAATACCACCTCCCCATCCCCGTGTTCCACCACACCGAATATATCGACTACCTGCTCACCGCCGGCCGCATCAAACTGCGCAAGAGCGACCGACGCGTGGCCTACCACGACCCCTGCGAGTTGGGGCGCGGCTGCGGCATCTACGATGAGCCGCGACGCATACTGGACGCCACCTCGACACTGCTCAAGACCAAGGACGAACGCGAACACAGCCGCTGCTGTGGCTTCAACCTCGGCAACACCACCCTCGACACCGAGGAACAACGCAAGATACGCAACGCCGCCCTTGAGAACCTGCGGCAACCCAACCCCGATGTCATCGCCACCGCCTGCCCCGCCTGCAAGAAGGCCTTCACCCGCGCCGAGGAGTTCCCCGTCGAGGATGTGGCCGAAATCGTTGCAGAAAACCTGATATCATGAATGCAAGACAAATCCAGATAATTATGCGAAAGATGAACAATACACCTCTTTTCCGCTCCTCGCGCTCCCGCCTTGCCGCCGTTCTGGCCACTCTCCTGCTCGCCTTATCAGGCAGCACGACGGCACAGGAGGTGCGCAACGTCTATGGCGACGTCTCCATGGGACTGGGCTTCAACTATGCGAACGACAACCTGTCCTGCTTTGAGGACTGCCGCTACGCCACCGCCATACCCAACTTCGACATCATGATTGGCTTCCATTGGAAACAGGTCACCATCGGAGGCAGAATAAACGCCATGATCAAACACTACATGCTGTTCTCGGAGGAGATAGGGGCCGCCACGATAGGACTGCACGGAAGGTACGATATTCCGCTGAATCCGACGCTGTTTCTCTCCCCGTCAATCACCTATGGATATTTTGATGTGGAGAGCGACTTCTACCACAAAGGGCGTCTCTGGCACGGCGGCACACGCAAAGGTCGCAATCTTGAGTGCTGTGTAGGACTATCCTACAAGCCCGAGGACATCTTCTACTACCGCCTCGATGTTGTCGTCTCTTATGCCAGCTATACCCCCGTCGTTGACGGCGATTTCATACTCCCCAACGAAGACAACACCGCATCGACCGTGCTAGAGGCCACCAAAAACAGAAACTTGTTCTACACCGGCCTCCGACTCACCGTCGGCGGACTGTTTTAATACCCTTAGCTATGCAGAAACGTTACTGGAACGAATATCAGAAGGACATTGCCGACGATCGCTACTTCTATGAGCGCAGTTGTATCCGGCAAACTTTCTTTCCCGGCTCGGAGGCGGCCTTTCTGAAGATACTGCGCGAAGAACTGGGCAAGGACATCTGCGACAACCCCCACCAGCACACCTGCACCGGCATCGGCTACCATTCCGATGTGGTGCCGTTGGAGACGACCATGACCATCGTGGCGCGCCTTTTCTCGCTGATGAAGGAGTGCGGCTACGAGAACTACGTGCCCTCGTGCGTCACCTCGTTCGGCATCTTTACCGAGATGACGGTCAAATGGGAACACAACCCCGAACTCAAGGAGAAAGCCCGACAATATCTGTGGGATGCCTGCAAACGTGAGTTTGAGGTGCCGGCGAATATTGCGCATCCGAGCGACATCATCTATAAGTTCCGCTTCGATCTGAAACCCCGCATGAAATACCAGCTGGTAAACCGTTTCACAGGCAAACCGCTGCGCGTGGTGGAGCACATCGGATGCCACTATGCCAAGATTTTCCCTGAACGCGGTATCGGCAACGCCGAATTCCCCTACGTCCTGGCCGGCATGATAGAGGCCTGGGGCGGCGAGGTGGTGGACTACCCCGAACGCCGACACTGCTGCGGCTTCGGATTCCGACAGTATCTGGTGCAGGAGAACCGCGGTTACTCCATTGCCAACACCAAGAAGAAATTCCAGAGCATGGAACCCTATGAACCCGACTTCATTGTCACCAACTGCCCGGGATGCTCCATGTTTATGGACAAATGGCAATATACCATCGCCGAAATGGAACACAAGACTTTCGACAAGGAGGGCTACGGCATACCGGTGCTCACCTACGAGGAGATGACCGGACTACTGCTGGGCTACGACCCCTGGACGCTCGGACTGCAGATACACCAAGTGCAATGCGAACGACTCCTCGACAAGATAGGCATACGCTACAATCCCGACGAGAAATACAAAGGCATCTCCGGCCGGATACTGCCCCGACCACTGAAACCCGAATGCCTGCGGGTGTGACAAAACTCAATCACTCAGCCAACCGCAACATCAAATATTGAACATCATGAAATACGCCATCATAGGAGCCGGTCCCGCCGGCATAGAAGCCGCCTCGGTGCTTGCCGCCCACGGCAAAGAAGTCACCCTGTTCGAAAAAGCGCCGTCGCCACTTAAGAATATTGCCGACAAGGCCTTCCTGTTTCCCAACTTCGCACCTGCCGACGAGATGGTGCAGACATTGGACAAGAAACTGCAGAACGAGCTCATCACCGTCCTCTACGACACCGAGATTACCGACCTCAGCCGCGTGGCGCTCACCGGCACCGTGGAATCCTACGGCGACTATGCCGCCACCATGCCCCAGTCGTCGTTTGCCATTCCCAGCGAGTGGAAACTCACCGATGCCAAGGGACATACCTATTTTGCCAACAAAGTCCTTGTCACCACGGGCTACACGCCATTCGACGCCCACCGCAAAGAGGAACTGGGTTATGGCATCTACAAAGGTATCCATACCTCCATCGAGATGGAGAAAATGATACGCCACAAGCTTTTTTTTTTAATGATACGGCGCCCACCGAGACGCATCGTATTTCTCCAGTGCGTAGGGTCGCGCGACGAGAAGTCGGGCAACCACTACTGCTCCAAGGTGTGTTGCGTCACCGCCGTGAAGCAGGCCATCGAGGTCAAGAAGCTGCTGCCCAACACCGATGTTTTTGTATTCTACATGGACCTCCGTATGTGGGGTCAGGGATTCGAGGAGATGTACCGCCAGTCGCAAGAGACCTATGGTGTGCGCTTTGTGCGTGGACGCATCTCTGAAGCTTCTGGCACCTTCGACGGACGCGTGCAGATTAAGGCCGAAGACACCCTGATGGGGTTGCCCATGAAGATGACCACCGACCTGCTGGTGCTCATGGTGGGTATGGAAGCTAGCGAAGGCACTCGCCAGATAGGGCATTCCTGCAACATCTGTGGCGACTACGGTTTCATCCACACCATCGACCCACACCTTCAGGACAACCTTACCTCCCACAAAGACCTCTACGCCGCAGGCACCTGCAAACGCCCCATGTCGCTCACCGACTCCGTCAACGACGCCCGTGCAGCCGCACTGGCCATGCTAGATTCCTAATTATGGCCGACAAGAACACCAAGAAAACGAATGCGGCACGGCTGCTCGACCAGCTGAAGATTGACTACGAGCTCATCCCCTACGAGGTGGACGAGAACGACCTCGGTGCCACACATATCGCCCAACAGCTGGGACAACCCATCGAACGGCTGTTCAAGACGCTGGTGCTGCGTGGCGACAAGACCGGCCTGTTCGTCTGCGTTATCCCCGGTGCCGAAGAGGTGGATCTGAAGAAAGCCGCCAAGGTGACGGGCAACAAGAAGGTAGAGATGATACACGTCAAGGAGCTGCTGCCACTGACGGGCTACATCCGTGGCGGCTGTTCGCCCATCGGCATGAAGAAACCGCTGCCCACTTACTTTCACCAGACGCTGATGGACCACGAGAGCGTCTATTGCAGTGCCGGCCAGCGCGGACTTCAGTTCCATCTCGCCCCTGCCGACCTGCTCCATGCCGCCAAGGGAACCCTCGCCGACCTTATCGTCTGATGGTAGAGATTGAACATCACCCACTGCAACCTTTTCTGCCGCCGAACGCGCGGCTGCTGATGCTCGGCAGCTTCCCGCCGCCGAAGAAACGGTGGTGTATGGATTTCTTCTATCCCAACCGCACCAATATGATGTGGGAGATTTTCGGACTGGTGTTCTACGGCGATTCGCAGCGGTTGGTGGATGCTCCGAACAAGACCTTCCGCATGGAGGACATCAAAGCGCTGCTCACGGCACGCGGCATCGCCATCTACGACACCGCCTGCGCCGTCCGGCGTCTGAGCGGCAACGCCTCCGACAAAGACCTGCAGATTGTCGAGAAGACCGACATTTCAGCCCTATTGGAGCAGATACCGCAGTGCCACGATATTGTCTGCACCGGACAGAAGAGCTTCTCGGTGCTGACCGAGGACTATGGCGTCCCCGTCCCTGCGATGGGCACCAGCAACGAGTTTGTCATCAATGGACGCCCCATGCGTCTCTGGCGCATGCCCTCCTCCTCCCGCGCCTACCCCATGCCCCTGACGAAAAAAGCCGAGTATTACCAGGAAATGATGAAAACCATCGGTCTCCTATGACCCATTCCCTAATCTACCACCCATCGACACCATCCTACTCGCAATGCACCTCTTCCCCACGTCCCAAATCCCCCCATCATGTGACAACTCCCCTCTTCTTACGGGGAGTAACAACAGTATTCCAACCAGCCAAAAGCATAACAATTTTATAGTATAATTAAAAATTCTTATAAGTTTTTTTTATTACGATTAAAAAAGTTTATATATTTGCAGCGTCCTGCCACAAAATGAAGATATCAATAACACTGATATAAAAAAACAATATACCAATGAAAATACGCATCATCTTGTTTGTAACTCTTTG
>CACXCY010000167.1 GCA_902766265.1 uncultured Bacteroidota bacterium | reverse complement strand
CTATGCCGCAGGGATCTACATGGTCACCGTCAAGACGGCCAACGGCAGCACTAGCCAGCGTCTCAGCATCGTTCGGTAACCGTCACACAGGTGAATATATAACAAGAGGGTGCCTTCAACGGGTACCCTCTTGTTTTGTGGTTGCATGAAAGGGGGCTTGCCTGTGCAGAGTTGCTGTGCTGCTGAAGGGGATGTCGCCGAAAAACAAATTATTCGGGATGTATATAATAATATCTGCACACTTGCGTTATAAAATGAACAAAAAAGAAAGACGATGAAAAAGTTCCTCTTGACGCTTGCCCTGCTGGCCACCACAATGGTTGGCTATTCGCAGCAGGTCAGCTCCCGTGCCAAAGCTTTGCGTATGATGACCTATGCCCGCCCTGAATATATGGTGAAGGACATCAAGGTCTATACCGACACCATGACGGTCTATTCCTTGTCGGAATATGTGATATATCCCATCGGCAAGTGGGAGACGGTGGAGGAATATATCACCAACTGCCAGTTGCAGTGGTACCGTGAGATAGGTTACAAGAAATATTTCGACTCGATGGAGGTGTCGGTCAACACGCTCAAGCGCATTGACGGTACGTTCATCGACCTTTACCGGGCCATCTGGACAGCTCGCGTGGAGGTGCTCGACGGAAAGATATTCGACAAGGAGGTGGTGCTGGCCAACGGCATCCATGTGGGTATGACCAAGGAGGAGGTGTTCAACGTGCTGTTCCGCAAATTCCCGCGCTCCTATGTTGCCGACATCAGCGTGCTCAAAGTGGTGTCGGGTGCCAATGAGGTGGGGCAGATATACACTTTCAAGGGTGACCGTCTGCGCCATATCGGCATCATCTCGCACTATAAGTATTATTGATTTGACAGCCGGCATGCTGTCGGTGCGGAGACCTTCGGTTGAAAAAGGTTGGACTTTATTTCGGTTCGTTCAATCCCATCCATGTGGGACACTTGATTATTGCCAATGCCATGTTGGAGAATACCGATGTGGAGGAGGTGTGGTTTGTGGTGTCGCCGCAGAACCCGTTCAAGGAACGTGGCTCGCTGTTGCCCGACTTGCATCGTCTGCAGCTGGTGCGCAGGGCTGTCGACGACAACTACCGTCTCAAGGCATGCGATGTTGAGATGCACTTGCCGCTGCCGTCCTACACGGTGGTGACGCTGGCGCATCTGCGGGAGTTGTATCCCGGCCGCGAGTTTTCGCTGATTATGGGTTCCGACAATCTGGACCATTTCGACCGCTGGCGCAACTACCAGTACATCCTCGATAATTACCATATATATGTATACCCTCGTCCGGGGCACATGGACAGCCCGCTGTTGCGGCATCCCAGCGTGACGTTGCTTGGGGATTTCCCGCTGATGGCTGTATCGTCGAGCTATATCAGGGGGCAGATTGCCCGGGGACACGATGTGCGCTACCTGCTGACCGAACCTGTGTGGAAGTACCTTACGGAGATGCATTTCTACGAGAAAGGCAACCCCGGCGGTGATGTAAGCTCACACGACGCCTGATGTGAGCTTACATGACATCTGATGTAAGCTTACATCACCACCTGACGTGAGCTTACATCAGCTCTGACGTAAGCTTACATCAGCCCTTGGGAAAGCTTACACCACGAATGGGGTGGCGGAAGGGTGGAAGTTTGTTGACGTTGCGTTGCTTCAAGGAGTTTGCTTGGAGGAAGATAAAACGGGGCCGCGCCATTCGGCGCGGCCCCGTTCCTTTGCAGCATAGGCAGCGGCTATTGTCCCCGGCTCAGAATCTTGATGCTCGGCAGCTCGATGCTGCGGAACGCCGAGAAGAAGCCGCCCTTGCCGGTGTCATCCTTTTGATATATGTCTTTGACAATGTCCTTGTATTTGGCCAGGAGGATGTTGCGTTTCAGCTTGAGGGTAGGGGAGAGGAGACCGTTGGCGGTGGTCCATTCCTCGCTCACCAGACGGAACTTCTTGATCTGCTCGTGCGGCGCCAGGTCCTTGTTGTACTGCTCAATGATGGACTTGTATTTGTCGCTCACCGCCGGTATCTCAATCAAGTCGGTGTTGTCGCGGTAGTGCAGGTGGTATTTCAGCGCCCAGTAGTGCAGCGTGTTGAAGTTGGGCGACACGATGGCGGCGGCAAACTTCTCGTTCTCGCCCACCACCATGATTTGGTCGATATACTCGCTCTCGCGCAGCTTGTTTTCAATCACCTGCGGAGCCACATACTTGCCTGCCGACAGCTTGAAGATGTCCTTCTTGCGGTCGGTAATCTTCAGGTAGCGGCCGCCCACGAACTTCCCGATGTCGCCGGTGTGGAACCAGCCCTCCTCGTCGATGACCTCGCTTGTGTATTCCGGGTCTTTGTAGTAGCCCATCATGACGTGAGGCCCGCGTGTCAGAATCTCGCCGTCGTCGGCAAATTTGACCTCCACCCCTTCCAGCAGAGGCCCCACGGTGCCGATGCGCACATAGCCGTCGTGCGGGTTGTTGACAGCTATGACGGGCGACGTCTCGCTCAGCCCATAGCCCTCGTAGATGCACATCCCTGCAGCGGCGAAAAGGCGTATGATGCGTTCCTGGATGCTGCTGCCGCCGGTGATGATGGTCAAGCGGTGGCCGCCGAATTTCTCACGCCAGCGGCGATATACCAGACGGTCGTACACCCGCTGCATAATCTGGTACCACAGGAAGATGCGCCGCGAGGTATAGTCGTAGCGCATACCGTGGCGTATAGCGCGGTTGTAGATGATTTTGTTGATACCTTTCAAATCCTTGCCAGCGGCGTAAATCTTGTCGAAGAACATCTCCATCACGCGAGGCACAGCGCAGAATCCGTCGGCATGGATTTCAGCTAGGTTGGCAGCGATGGTGCCCATGCTCTCGGCGTAGTAGATGCTCGCGCCGAGGTATTGGAAGTGGTAGTTCATGCTGCGCTCATAGGCGTGGTTGAGCGGCAGGAAACTGAGCACCTTGCAGTTGCTGTCCATGATGTTGACCTTGGAGTGCGCCAGGAAGTTCGAGCAGAGGTTGCGGTGGCTGAGCATCACACCTTTGGGGTCGCCTGTGGTGCCGCTTGTGTAGATGAGTGTGCACCAGTCCTCTGGGCGTATGGAGTTTTTGAGGTCCTCCAGCTTGGGCAGCATCTCCTCGCGGCTGGCGATACCCAGTTTCAGCACCTCAAACATGCGGTGCTCGCCCTCGATGTGGGCCAAAGTGTAGATGATGGGCGGATTGTCCATCTGCTTCAGCGCAGGTTGGATGCGGCGGTAGAGGATGTTGTTGCTCACCAGCAGCAGCTTCGGCTCGCAGTGGCGGAAGATGTGGAGGTAGTTCTCTGTCGAGAGGGTGGGGTAGACAGGCACGTGGACGATACCGGTCATGGCGAGAGCCATATCGACAAAGTTCCATTCAGGGCAGTTGCCCGAAATGGTGATAACACGGTCTCCCTTCTGCAGCCCCAGCGACATGAATCCGTAAGCCAGGAAGTGGGCGTATTTATAATAGTCGTGGGAACTGTACGTTACCCATTCTCCGTTCTCCTTGTTGGCGAGGATGTCCTCCTTGGGATGGTTGGCCACCAAGTGGTCCAACAGGTCGAACGTGCGTGTGATTTCGATACTCATAGTATTGTTGTAATGAATTGCAAAAATACAACTTTTTTTCGAGATGGCACCCAAACGTCATAATTTAACATTCGCCCAATCCTAACGCAGAAATGCAGCAGCCCGATAAGAAGGGGCAGATGCTTGAAAACTATAGCGGTTTGACAGGCAGGGATAGTGGCAGTATTCTTCCCCGATGCCCCCCCTGGCGTGCCCCTAAGACAACTCTGACATGACTCTGACTCGGTTTCGGTTAAGTTTCGGTTCACTATGGTCCCTTACCGCCTCGCACAAGCTACCCAGATACCAAATAATGCAGAGAAAATACTATAGGATTGTCGGCTAATTGTTTATGTAGGTATTGCACCCACTCAATTCCGTTGCAAAGATACATAATTTCCGTGCCGTTATACGCCCGTTTACCCAATTTTTATGATTTTTTTTCAATAATGGCGAAGCAAAATCCGGCGATGCAGGTAATGAGGCGTTTGCTAAAAAATAAATCGTTGTATTATGGCACTGTATGTTGAAAATACAAATTTTTTTTCTTCGGTTAGAAAAAATGTTGTAACTTTGCAGCGTCTTTCGAAAGCAAGAAAGACCGAAAGAAAGCGCATTTTCGCCTTATTCCGACTGTGTAAACCTAGACAATTTGCACATTAACTGCGAAATTAGGAATAAAGG
>CACXCY010000166.1 GCA_902766265.1 uncultured Bacteroidota bacterium | reverse complement strand
TCTTGGTTAGAACGGCGTATCAGGATTGTTGTCATCAATAGCCGGCGGGAAGGTATTGTCGCCATTGCCACCCGACGAAAGACCTTCATCCCAGTTGATGCTCGAGTCACGGATAATGGTGTTCATGGGCCCATTCGAGTCAAAGCCGGTATTGACGGGCAGCGTATACGGTGTGTCGCCAAATGTGATATTGTCGTCGTTGGAGAACTTGGCAAACTCACGCACAAAATTCAGGCGGATTTTGTCCGTTGCGCCCGAACGGTGCTTGGCCACATTGATATAGGCCTTGCCACGGGTAGACCCTTTATCATCCTCGTCAATACCATAGTACTCAGGTCGATAAATAAACATTACAATATCGGCATCCTGCTCAATGGCGCCCGATTCACGCAAGTCGGACAGCATAGGTTCCTTGCTGCCGCCACGCGTCTCCACAGCACGGCTCAGCTGGGAGAGTGCCATCACGGGTATTTCCAGTTCCTTGGCCAGTGCCTTGAGCTGACGCGAGATATAGCTGATTTCCTGCTCTCGGTTACCATTGCGGTTTTGGTCCGTATTGCCTTGCATCAGCTGGAGGTAGTCGATATACACCATGTCGAGACCCTTGCTCTGCTTCAGACGACGGCACTTGGCCCGGAGCTCGAAGATTGTGAGCTGCGGCGTGTCGTCAATATAAAGATTGGCGCCGCTGAGGGTCTGCGTCGCCCTATAGAGCTGTTCCTTCTCCGCATCGCCCAGCTTCTCGCCTTTCTTCAGCTTCTCGCCGTTGATGCCTGCCTCTGCGGATATGAGTCGCATCACAAGCTCCACGGCTGTCATTTCGAGCGAGAACACAGCCACATGTTTCTTGAGGTCGACCGCCATGTTACGAGCCATCGTGAGTGCAAAAGCCGTCTTACCCATGGCCGGTCGGGCGGCCAGGATGAGAAGCGTGCCCGGTTGGAAGCCAGCCGTCAGGCGGTCCAAATCTGTAAAGCCCGTCAGGGTGCCCAACGGGTTGCCGTCGCTGTCCTGTGCCGCCTCTATCTGCTCGAAGGCCTGCCTCACCACGTCGTCCATCATACGATAGTCGGAGCGGAAGTTCTTGTCGTTGATGTCGAGCAACCGTTGCTCCGTGCTGTCAAGAAGTGTGATGACGTCGGTCGATTCATCATAGGCCGACGTTATCGTCTCCGTAGAGATGCGGATGAGCTCCCGCTGGATGAACTTCTCACCCAGGATGCGGGCATGGTATTCTATATGTGCCGCCGAGACCACATGGTTGGTGAGCTGAGCCACATAATAGGCACCACCCGCCTCTTCTAAACGACCGTCAAGCTGCAGCTGGTGCGTGACAGTAAGGATGTCCACCTGCTGCGACTTCTCAAACAGTTCGCGTATGGCCGAGAAGATGGCCTGATGTTCAGGTTTGTAGAAATACTCGGTACGCAAGTTCTCTATCGACGAAGAGAGGGCAAACTGGTCAAGCATCAGGGCACCCAACACGGCCTGTTCTATCTCAACGGCCTGCGGCGGGGTCTTGCCATTTATACTGAAAACATTTTCGTAGCTGATACGCTCCTTTCTGCGAACAGGTGTGCGGGATGTGGCGTCTGTGGCTGGCATAATCGTTTCTTTTCTAATAATCTTGCGGGAGAATGAACCTTTCCAAAATGGGACTGCAAAGTTAAGTTGTTTTTTTTGTATCACAAAAGAAAGTTACTAACAATTTTTTTCGACCCTTGACGTTTGTTGTTATTATATACAAAGTATCATAGAACTAACAGGTCCCTCCCGACCCTCCGACACTAAGCCCGCAACCCGAAGCCCACTCGAAACACAATGAAACACCTGACCGCCATACTGCTATCCGCCATCGTCCTCCTTGCCACGCCTGCCCGCGCCCAGCGGAGAGGCAACAGCACCGTCTTCCACGCTTTCCCCGTGGTGGGCATGACCTTCTCGCAGATAGAGGGCGACGAGCTTAAGGGTTTCAAGAAAGCGGGACTCACCGCCGGCGTAGGTGCCGTGGCTGCCTTTGGCGGCAAGGAGCAGACGCAGCTGTCGCTGGAGGCCGACTTCGCCCAACGTGGCGCCCGCAACACCTCCGGCGACCCTTACAGCATTACGGGCTTCACCCTCAACTATGTGGACATCCCCTTGATGTTCCACTACCAAGACCCCTACGGCGGCATGAATGTAGGTCTGGGACTCTGCTACAGCCGCTTGGTGCAACAGCCGCATGGTGGGCACGTTTACTATTCCCCCACCTATTTCGTACCCGACTCCGCGAATATGGTGTTCCTGAAGAACGACCTTGCCGTGGTCATCGATATGCGCTTCACCATCTGGCGCGGCCTCAAACTCAACATGCGCTACCAACGCTCCATCATACCCATAAAGAACGACATGACCTTCACCGAGTTTCACAAGGCCAACGAGCCGGGCGAAACTTGGAGCAACAAATGCTACAACTCCTCGGTGGCGGTCAGATTGTTGTATGTGTTTGGCGACGAGAGCTACAAACTGAAGAAACACAAACGAAGATAACATCTACCCTCCTCATGCCGAAGATTGCCCTTTTCCCCGGGTCGTTCGACCCTATCACCCGTGGACACGAAGCCCTGATACGGAAAGCGTTGCCGCTGTTCGACAAGATTATTGTCGTCATAGGCGACAACACCCGGAAGCACACCATGTTTCCCTTGGAGCAGCGCCTGCTGTGGGTACGCCAGACGTTTGCCGACACACCACAGATAGAAGTGGCCTGCCACCACGGGCTCACGGTCGACTACTGCCACGAGGTGGGCGCCCGATACATCATCCGCGGGGTGCGCAACGGCATCGACTTCGGCTACGAGCAGGAAATTGCCCGCATCAACAAAGAGATAGCCCCCGACGTGGAGAGCGTCTTCCTGCTGCCCGATGCCGGCACCGAAGTGGTGAGCAGCACCATGGTGCGCGAACTGCTGACCTTCGGCAAGGACGTGACACCCTACATCCCCGCAGCCATACACATAGAACGCTAAGCCCCCCACTGCTTTGACATTCCTCGAAACCCCCATAGAATACCTGAAAGGCGTCGGCCCTGCAAGAGCACAGCTGCTGCAGCGCGAGCTGGAGGTGTTCACCTACGAGGATATGCTGATGCACTTCCCTTTCCGCTATGTGGACAGGTCGCAAATCAGCACCATAAGCCAAATCAGCGTCGAATCGCCCTATGTGGTGCTGAAAGGCATCATCAACAACGTCCATAGCGTCAACTCTGGCCGTACGGCACGCCTGTCGGCCCTCTTCAGCGACGGCACCGGCACGCTGGAGCTGGTGTGGTTTCAGGGCGTCAAGTGGGTGATGGACTCCCTCAAGCCCAATGCCGAATATGTGGTCATGGGCCGCCCATCCCTGTACAACGGCCACATCAACATAGCCCATCCCGACCTGGAGCTGGTGCAATACGGCGACCAGCCGTCAAGCCACCTCTACATCCCCGTCTATCCCTCCACCGAGAAACTCAAAGCCAAAGGGCTCTCCTCCAAAGGCATCTCCAAGCTCACGGAGAGCATCCTGCGCCAAGGTGAAGGCAAGATACCCGAAGTGCTGCCCCTCAACGTGATACAGCACTATCACCTCCCCTCCCGCGAAGAGGCCCTGCGCATGATACACTTCCCCACCAACAGCCGCGAGATGAGCATCGCCACCCAGCGCATGAAGTTCGAGGAACTGTTCATGCTGCAACTCGACTACCAATACGCCAAATACCAGCGCCGCAACGTCAGCCAAGGCCGCGTGTTCGGCATCGTTGGCGAGAAGTTCAACCGTTTCTACAGCGAGAAGCTCCCCTTCGAGCTGACGGGCGCCCAGAAGCGCGTCATCAAAGAGATACGCGCCGACATGAAAAGCGGCCACCAGATGAACCGCCTGCTGCAAGGCGACGTGGGCAGCGGCAAGACCCTCGTGGCCCTGCTCTGCATGCTCATCGCCATCGACAACGGCTGCCAGGCCTGCCTCATGGCACCCACCGAGATATTGGCCAACCAGCACTACGCCACCATCAGCCGCTTCCTCGAAGGGCTGGATGTCAACGTGGAGCTGCTCACCGGCTCCCTCAAGCCGTCACAGAAGAAAAAGATACGCACACGCCTCGCCGCTGGCGAAATCGACATACTCATCGGCACCCACGCCCTCATCGAAGACAGCGTGCAGTTCCAGCGGCTGGGCTTCATCGTCATCGACGAGCAGCACCGCTTCGGAGTGGAGCAACGCGCCAAGCTGTGGACCAAGGACGTATGCCCGCCGCATGTGCTGGTGATGACAGCCACCCCCATACCGCGCACCCTCGCCATGACCCTCTACGGCGACCTGGATTGCTCCATCATCGACGAGCTCCCTCCCGGACGCAAACCCATCAAGACGCTCCATGCCACCGACGCCAAGCGGCTCAAGCTGTTCGGCTTCATGCGCGAGCAGATGGCCCAGGGACGACAGATATATATTGTATACCCCCTGATAGAGGAATCGGAGAAATCCGACCTCAAAGACCTGATGGACGGCTACGAGAGCATCGCACGCGCCTTCCCCCTGCCCGACTACCAGATCAGCATCGTCCACGGCAGGATGCCCTCCGAGAGCAAAGACTACGAGATGCAGCGGTTCAAAGACGGCATCACCAACATCATGGTCTCCACCACGGTGATAGAGGTGGGCGTCGATGTGCCCAACGCCACCGTGATGGTGATAGAGAACGCCGAACGCTTCGGCCTGTCGCAGCTGCACCAGCTGCGCGGTCGCGTGGGACGCGGCGGCGAACAGTCCTACTGCATCCTGATGACAAGCGACAAGCTCTCCTCGTCGGCCAAAGAGCGCATCATGACCATGGTCAACTCCACCGACGGCTTCCGCATCGCCGAAGCCGACCTGAAGCTGCGGGGTCCCGGCGACGTGCAAGGGCTGCAGCAAAGCGGCATCCTGCAACTCAAGCTGGCCGACATCGTCAACGACGAGCCCATCGTCCGCGCCGCCCGCGACACCGTGCAGGGCATCCTCGACCAAGACCCCAACCTGCAGAAGACCGAGAACGCCTGCCTGGCGCTATACATCAAACGCAAAGCTCCGAAACAGAACTGGGGCAAAATCAGTTAACCGCCCAATGAAACGTCTTGCACTCCTCCTGCTGCTCGCCGCCGCCCTCCTGCCCGCACAGGCACAGAACGACGCCGCCGAACTTATCGCCAAAGGCGAGAACGCCGAAACACTCCACCTGCTGGATTTGGCACAGAGCTTCTACCAGCAAGCACAGGCCTCCGACCCCGCGGCCCCCCTGCCCTATCTCCGGCTGGGACTGCTGGCCGAACGCCGCTGCCACTTCAACCAAGCCGTCTACCAGCTGCGCCAAGCCGCCACCCTCGTAAGCTCCGACTCGCTCGCCGTCAGCGACTCCGCCACCCGCGCCCTCGCAGCCACCATCTACGAGCACCTCACCTACTGCATCATCGAGAACGAGGACATGACCGACCTCGACCAGCTCAAGGCCTACGCCGAGAAAGCCATCGAGCTGAACCCCGCCAGCGCCTCCGGCTACGCCTCCATGGCACTCATCGTCTGCGAAGAGAAGAACTACACCAACGCCATCACCTGGGCCAAACGCGCCATCGAAGCCGACCCCAACTATCCACGCGCCTACAACACCCTCGGCGTCATCTACTACCACCGAGGCAACGACAGCGAAGCCATCACCCAGTTCCGCAAAGCCCTCAAGCTCGACCCCGACAACCAGGACTGCTACTACAACCTCGGCGTGATGTACACCCTGCGCGAGAACCACGAGACCGCCATCAGCTACCTGAAGAAAGGGCTCCAGCGCGACAACAAGTCGGTACGCCTCTACTACTACCTCGGCATCGCCTATCTGCAGCGCGGCGACGACCCCAAGGCCATACTCTGCTACGAGACCATCATCCAGCAGATCGACAGTCTCTACACCCCCGCCTACAACCGTCTGGGAGCCATCTATTGCAAGAAAGGCGACTACAACAAAGCCATCGCCTACCACCAGAAAGCCGCCCGCATCGACCCGCAAGACCCCGAGCCCTACAAATGTCTGGGCAAGGTCAACACCGACAAAGGCGACTACGTCAAAGCCCTGCGCAACTACCAGAAAGCCGTGCAGCTCAACGACCACGACCACGAAACCTACTGCCTCATAGCCAAACTATACGCCAAGCAGGGCAATAAGACACGCGAGACGGCAAGCTACAAGAAAGCCGCCAAGCTGGGCAACAAGCAGGCGCAGCAATGGATGGTGCGCAACGGCCTCGCCTGGTAGCCCCATAGCCAAATCCCACAACACTTTACCTTCGACACAGGTTGCCGTATAATCGCACCTGAAACCTGAAACCTGAAACCTGGAACCTGAAACCCCAGAAACCCTTGAAACCTGAAACACCCTATTCCTCCCCACGGCGGGTGACGCGGGCACGTTCCACGACGCGGCGGCGTTGCATGCG
>CACXCY010000165.1 GCA_902766265.1 uncultured Bacteroidota bacterium | reverse complement strand
TCTTTCAACAACGTTATTATTTCGTTGACTAATAATGCCGGTCAAGTGATTTCTTGGTCGTCTGCTGGAAAAATGGGCTTCCGCGGATCGAAGAAAAACACTCCGTATGCTGCTCAGATGGCTGCGGAAGATTGCGGTAAAGTTGCTTATGATTTGGGCCTAAGAAAAGTAAAAGTATTCGTAAAGGGACCTGGTCAGGGACGTGAGTCTGCAATCCGTGCAATCAATGGTTGTGGTATTGAGGTGACAGAAATTGTTGATGTCACTCCTTTGCCCCACAATGGTTGCCGCCCACCGAAACGTCGTCGCGTATAATTAGTCACTAACACAGAAAAACAATAGAATTATGGCAAGATATACAGGTCCTAAAACTAAAATTGCAAGAAAATTTCACGACCCTATATACGGTCCTGACAAGACTTTTGACAAAAAACCGTACGCTCCGGGTATGCATGGCCAGAACAAACGTCGCAATAAGACCTCTGAGTATGGTACGCAGCTGACTGAAAAGCAAAAAGCCAAATATACATACGGCATTCTTGAGCGTCAATTCCGTAAACTCTATGCCGAGGCCTCTCGCCGTGGCGGTATTACCGGTGAGGTTCTTCTCCAATTGATTGAATCTCGTCTCGACAATGTTGTCTATCGTCTGGGTATAGCTCGTAGCCGCGCACAAGCCCGCCAGTTGGTTTCCCATTGTCACATAGCTGTCAACGGAAACGTAGTAAACATTCCTTCTTATAATCTAAAGGAAGGTGACGTTGTGTCTGTAAGAGAGCGCTCGAAATCGTTAGAGGTCATCACCGACTCGCTGGCTTCCCGTGCCAACAATTATCCTTGGCTCGAATGGGATGGTGCCAGCATGAGCGGCAAGTTTATGAACTACCCGCAGCGTGCTGATATTCCAGAGAACATCAAGGAGCAGCTCATCGTTGAACTCTACTCCAAGTAATATTTGCTTGGAATGGTTTTGTTGGTTTGTTGCATTCCTTGTTGGAAACGGCACAATGTCAAATCAACAAATCAGCAAATAAAAGTAATATAAATATACAACGAGAAAGGATAAAAAATGGCAATATTAGCATTTCAAAAACCAGACAAGGTCGTCATGATTGAAGCTGACGATTTCCATGGCATTTTCGAATTCCGTCCCTTGGAGCCTGGTTATGGTGCCACTATCGGTAATGCCCTGCGTCGTGTACTGCTCTCTGCTCTCGAGGGTTTTGCAATCACATCGGTGAAAATTGAAGGTGTGGATCATGAATTCTCGTCGATACCTGGCGTGGTCGAAGATATGACAGACATTATTTTGAGTTTGAAGCAGATTCGTTTCCGCCGTCAGATTGAGGACACCACATCAGAGAAGATAGCTTTCGAGATAACAGGTCAGAATGTATTTAAAGCAGGCGACCTTAACAATTATCTCAATAGCTTTCAGGTACTGAATCCCGATGTGGAAATCTGTCACATGGAGCCCTCGACCAGTCTTAAGATAGAGTTGACGATTGAGAAAGGTCGTGGTTACGTTCCTTCTGACGAGAATAAGAAACCGACGGATACTATAGGGGTCATTGCCATCGACTCTATTCATACTCCGATAAAGAATGTGAAATACGAGGTCAGCGACTATCGTGTGGAGCAGCGTACGGACTATGAGAAACTGACCTTCGACATCCAGACCGATGGTTCCATCCATCCCAAAGAGGCGTTGAAAGAAGCTGCCACCATCCTCATTCAGCACTTTATGCTCTTCTCCGATGAGCGTATTTCGCTCGAACTGGAGGCGAAACCCGCTGTTGAGGAATTTGATGAGGTAACGCTTCATACCCGTCAGCTTTTGAAGACGAAACTGATTGACCTTGACCTCTCCGTACGTGCTTTGAACTGTCTCAAGGCCGCCGAGGTGGACACTCTTGGTGATTTGGTAGCGTTCAATAAAGCAGACTTGTTGAAGTTCCGTAACTTTGGTAAAAAATCTCTCACCGAGCTCGAGAACTTGGTTGCCTCCAAGGGCTTGGATTTCGGAATGAACACCGCAAAATATAAATTAGATAAAGAATAAAGAAAGAATAAAGATATGAGACACGGTTGCAAAGTAAATCATCTGTCAAGAACTCACGCTCACCGCGTAGCTATGCTCTCCAACATGGCCACTTCCTTGATTATGGAAAAGCGCATCACCACTACCGTTGCCAAAGCCAAGGCCTTGAGAGTGTATGTAGAACCTCTGATTAATCGTTCCAAGGAGGATTCCACCAATAATCGCCGCGTTGTTTTCAGCTACCTGCACAGCAAAGAAGCCGTTAACGAGCTTTTCCGCGAAATCTCGCAAAAGGTGGCCAACCGCCCCGGTGGTTACACCCGTATCCTGAAGACGGGTATCCGTCATGGCGACAACTCAGAGATGTGCATTATGGAACTCGTTGACTATAATGAGAACATGCTGAAAGAGCCCAAGGCCAAGAAGACCAAGACCACCCGTCGTGGTCGTGGCAAGAAGGCCGAGGAAGCCGCTCCTGTAGCAGAAACAGCCACAGCAGAACCTCCAGTGGCAGAAGCTCCGAAAGCAGAAGAGCCAAAGGCAGAATAGCACATTTGTTTTTTGACATAAAGGGGGATGTTGGGGCTTTTATATGCTCACATTCCCTTTTTATGTTTGATGTAGATAAATATAAGTCCGAAACTTAAACAAATACAAATCAATTATTATGTCACAGATTATAGGAATCAGGGGCCGCCAGATTCTCGACTCACGCGGCAATCCCACAGTTGAAGTCGAAGTATTCACCGACCAGGGCGTCATGGGACGCGCCGCAGTTCCCTCGGGAGCTTCCACGGGCGTTCACGAGGCATGCGAACTCCGTGATAATGACAAATCCCAGTTCCTGGGTAAGAGCGTCATGCAGGCCGTCAACAACGTCAACAACGTTCTCAACGAGGAACTCAAAGGGATGTATGTGACCGAGCAGAAGAGCATTGACCAGAAGATGATAGAGATTGACGGCACGCCCAACAAAGAGCGTTTGGGTGCCAACGCCATCCTCGGAGTGTCATTGGCCTGTGCCAAAGCCGCCGCTATCGAGACGGGACAGGAGCTCTTCCGTTATCTCGGAGGTGTGGGTGGCTATACCTTGCCCATCCCCATGATGAACATCCTCAATGGCGGCTCCCATGCAGATAACTCTATCGACTTCCAGGAGTTCATGATTATGCCAGTGGGAGCTCCTACGTTCAGCGAAGCTCTCCGTATGGGTTCGGAGATATTCCACAACCTCCGCAGTGTGCTTAAATCCAAAGGCATGTCCACCAATGTGGGCGATGAGGGTGGTTTCGCCCCCAACCTGGGCTCCAACGACGAGGCCATACAGGTGGTGCTGCAAGCCATCGAGAAAGCCGGCTATCGTCCCGGTGAAGATGTATATATCGGTCTTGACCCCGCTTCATCCGAGTATTACATTCCCGAAGAGAATGTGTACCAGCTCAAGTGGTCGTCGGGTGAGAAGCTTACCCCGGCCGAGATGGTTGATTTTTGGAAGACGTGGGTCACCAAGTACCCGGTCATCTCTATCGAGGACGGTATGGCTGAGGACGATTGGGACGGCTGGAAACTGCTTACCGACACCATTGGCGACCGCTGCCAGTTGGTGGGCGATGACTTGTTCGTCACCAATGTGGAGCGGCTCCAGATGGGTATCGACCGTCAGGTGGCCAACTCCATCCTTATCAAGGTGAACCAGATTGGCACGCTCACCGAGACAATCGACGCCATCAACCTGGCCTATCGCAACAGATACACCGCCATTGTGTCGCATCGCAGCGGTGAGACCGAAGACACCACCATTGCCGATCTCGCTGTGGCAATGAACAGCGGGCTGATTAAGACCGGCAGCGCCAGCCGCACCGACCGTATCTGCAAATACAACCAGTTGCTGCGTATCGAGGAGGGGCTGGGCGACCAGGCCGTTTATCTCGGCAAGAACTTCCGTTACGCCAAATAAGCAAATCCACATCAGGGCAGGCATCCAGCAAGGGTGCTTGCCCAATAATTAATGGTAACACTAAACAATATCAAAACATGAATTTCATCATCTACATTCTCACCGGTGCATTGGCCGGTTGGCTGGCAGGGTTCTTTGTCAGCAAGAACAAAGGCGGATTTTGGTGGAACCTCCTCTGGGGTATCGTCGGCGGTTTTGTCGGCGGATGGCTCCTCGGCGCATTGGGTCTCCACTGGAGCACGTGGCTGGGCTCGCTCGTCACCGCGCTCATCGGTGCTATAGTGGTCATCGCCATTGTCAACCTGATAAAAAAGAAATAACAGGCGCCTACGCGGAGTGGTCAAAGAAAAAAATATCTTTTTTGTACAATAAAAGAGATACACTCTCGTTTTCTATGAAATTTTAATGAAACTAACTGCGTCGACGCGGCAACGCGAAGATGCTCGGAGATGCCGAAAACCGATAAGAGTAGGCAAAACAAAAACCATAAAAAACATGAAGAAAGTTTTATTAACAATCGCAGCAGTTGCATTTGCTTTTGCAGCTAACGCACAGTTCGTCGTTGGTGGCCAGCTTGGTTTCACCAGCAATGGTGGTCACTTTAACTACACTAACGTTAATGGTCCCACCACTACCGAATTCACAGCTCCTGGTAATGTGAATGTGAATTGGACTATTCCCCCTACGGCCAGTGCTATGAAGACTATGTCCCTTACCATTATGCCCAAAATCGGTTATCAGCTGAACGACCAGATGCAGGCCGGTTTGAGCTTCGGTATTGTGAACAACAAGGTCATCGACTACACTCCTTATGCCAGTTATTATGCTGCTAACATTAACGGATTTGAGGGTTATGTAGCCACCACTCAGCTGGGCTGGGCAGTTGCTCCTTATTTCCGTTACAACTTTGCTGAAATGGGCAACTTCACCCTTTTCTGCGAAGCCACCCTCGCTATTCAGGGAGCTGGCTATGGCAAGATTCATACATATAACACAGAAGTCGCGACTGCTGGTGCAGGCGTTCTCGGGCCTTATCTTGCCGTGGCTGCTCAAGATGAAACCGTTGATGGCAACACAAAATACTTCAGCGTTGACTTCAGCGTGGTTCCTGGTTTGAACTACAAACTCGGCGAAAGCTGCTCTCTCGATCTCTATATGGACATCTTCCGTCTGGCTTTCAACTCCACCAAGGAGACTACATTTGAGGACAACACCGTTCCTAACGGCGCTACCAACACTACGGAAACTGTAAGCGTTGTCAATGACTTCTATTTCGGTCTCAACGCCTCTGCTCGTGACCTGAACACCCAGTTCGGTTGGTTCCGTCTCGGCTTCAACTTCCACTTCTAAAATTTAGTTAACCCTAAATAGAAAGAGGGTGTCCCCATCGGGTCACCCTCTTTTCGTTTCCCCCCTGTTTCCAGGCCGCAAATAGGCATCTCGAAAACCCTCGGTTTTATGTCCAACAAAACCCTAGCTTTTGTCATCAATAAAACCCTCGCTTTTATTGGCACCCAAAGCGAGGTGTCGTCCAGAGACACTCTAAGGAACTGTATCTTGCTGATAAAGTGCGCACTTTCAAAATAAGCCCTCCTATGGGGCACCTCCTCCTGTATCACCAGTTCAACTATACGTATAGATTACTTCATTTATATGTATAGATTGCTTCAATGATGCGTATCAATTGGTGGATGTATGGAATGTTTAGCATGGGGGTAATTGTGTATGTAAAAATGTTCGTATATTTGCAATTGATTATTTTGAGCCGAGTTGTAGATAAGGGGCAATATAAATAGTTGCAAGTAAAAAGATTATCGCATGAAAAAGGTTCTTCTCCTTCTCTCCATTCTGTCGTTGTCGGTTGCTGCCAGCGCGCAGTTCATGATGGGTGGCACGGTGGGCTATACGCTCAGCAAGGGCGACACGACTTTCACCATTGTCAACGACAGCACACGCTCTTACCACATCCCCGCTGTCAGGCACTCGGTGCTGACCATCCTGCCCAAGTTCGGCTACCAGATCAACGACAATATGCAGGCCGGCATCGCTTTGGGTGCTGTTATAGAGAAGACGACAAGATACGATGAATTCCTGCTTGATTATCAGTGGACGGAGGATTTTGAGGGCTACCGCGAACGCACCACGGTGTCGTGGATGGCTGTGCCGTATTTTCGCTATCAGCTGCCTGTCACAGAGCATGTGAGCGTCTTTGCCGAAGTGCAGGCCATCCTTTCCGGCCACGCCAAGGAGAGAGTGTATCTCTATCACCCCGACATCACGGGCAATGTGCACATCCCCATTGCTCACGCCAGTGCGGCACACGACTCTACCTGGTATGAGCCCACCCGCGTGTGGAGCTGGGGTGTCAACATTGTGCCTGGTCTGAGCGCGCAGCTGGGCGACCATTGTTCGCTTGACCTGTATGTTGACCTTTTCAAGCTGGCCTACAGAGGCACCCGCACGCGCACCTTCGTGGACCATGCCCCAGGTAGCGCCACGCCCAACACAGAGGAAACCGTGGTGATGCAGAACGATTTCGACTTCGGCATCAACGCTGCCGCCCGCGATATGAACACTCAGTTCAACTGGTTCCGGCTGGGATTCAACCTGGTGTTCTGATAGAGGAGGGGGCACTTTTCCGTTAGAAATGGAATTTTGCGCCGCGTATGTGAAAATGTTTTTGTAATTTTGCAAACCCAAACACGCCCGTCCGATAGGCGGCGGTCGTGAAGACAAACAGAGATAAACCGTTTAGCAACATGAAGAAACTGGTATTATTAGTAGCCGTCATGGCCATTGCAACAGCAGCCAGAGCGCAGTTCAGCGTTGGCGGCACCCTGGGATTCAACATCAATTCGCCCAGCAGCTCCTATATGAACAACGTCACTTCCGTCACTACCACC
>CACXCY010000164.1 GCA_902766265.1 uncultured Bacteroidota bacterium | reverse complement strand
TGGTAGTCGCGACATTGGCCGATGAGATAGGCGTGGAGCATCTTCTCTTCGTGGTAACGGTGCGGAAGGTGGAGGAGGAACTCGCTGGCTTCGGGCGTGCCCTCCAGCTCTTTGGCCAACCGACGCAGGGCGGGTGTGCGCACTCCGATGATGCTCTCGGCATCGACAACCAGGACGCGCGCCTGAAACTGTCGGTAGTCCTCCCGCTGACGATAGACGGGGTCTTGTAATGCTTGAAGCCGCTGCAGAATATAGTTCATCAGTTTTTCACAAGAAGTTGTGTCGTGGTGCGGCTGCGCTGCTGCAGAAGGATGGGGCGGCCTGCCACGATGTGGTCGATGATGTCCTGGGAATAGTAACGTATGGTGATGAGCTGCAGATGCTCGTTGTAGCGGAGACGGAAACTGGGACGGAGCAACTCCTGCAGACGGTGCAGCAGGATGGCGTTGGCGTCGATGCAGAGGGAGAAACTCAGGGCCGAGTTCTGCATCATGTTCACCCTGACGCCCGTCTCAGCCAGAGCGGCAAAGATGGTCTGTAGGTTGTCCTCGGCGATGAACGAGAAGTCCTTGGGCAGGATGGACAGCAGCAGTTGGTCGTTGCGGAAGATATAGAGTGGCGTCAAGGGGCGGATGGTGCGGTAGGCGCCTATGGTCGACCCGAGGTCGTCGGGCGCCAGAAAGGATTTGATGAACAGTGGTATGCCCTTGTTCTGGATGGGCTTGACGGTCTTGGGGTGTATCACGCTGGCGCCGTAGTAGGCAAGCTCTATCGCCTCATTGTAGGGTATCTGCTCTATCTTGACGGTATCGGCAAAGAATTTGGGGTCGGCGTTGAGGAATCCTGGCACATCCTTCCAGATGGTCATGCTCTCAACGTTGAGGCAGTAGCTGAGGATGGAGGCGCTGTAGTCCGACCCTTCGCGCCCCAGGGTGGTGGTGTGCCCCTCTGCGGTGCCGGCAATGAAACCTTGGGTGACCACCAGCGTATCGGTGTCGGCAAGCTCGCGGAGGGCCGCCTGCTGCGTGGCTGCCCAATCCACATGGCCTTCGCGGTAGTTGCTGTCGGTGCGGACAACGGTGCGTATGTCGACCCAACGGTTGGTGAGCCCGATATGGTTCAGGTAATGGCTGATGATGGTGGTGGAGAGGAGTTCTCCAAAACATACCGTCTGGTCGTAGTCGAAATTGTAGTTGGTGGCAGGCAGCTCTATCCGCCGATGGAGCTCGTCGAAGAGTGTTTGCAGGCGCGCTTGGAGCTCCTCCTGACCGCCGTCAGCAAACAAAGCGCACGCCATCTGTTGGTGGTAATCCACCAGTTCGGCAAAGAGTGTGTCGCGCAGCGGCTTGTCGGGCGTCACACCCGGCACCAGACGTTCCAACCGATTGGTGGTCTTGCCCATAGCCGACACCACGACTATCAAGGGCTCCTTGCGGTAACGGCCCACGATGGAGGCCATGTTGCGTACTGCATCTGCGCTGTTGACGGAAGCGCCACCGAATTTAAAGACTTGCAATGAATATGGTTATTAGGGTATACTGACGATTGGATAAGTAATGACGGACGGCATCACAAGAGGGGCAGCGGCGGCGGGTTATTTGAGTTGGCGCTCCATATCCCGACGGGAGTCCTTGGCCTTGATGGTCTCGCGTTTGTCGAAGAATTTCTTGCCTTTGGCCAGAGCGATGTTCAGCTTGGCATAACCGCGGGAGTCGACGAAAAGCATTGTGGGCACAATGGTGAATCCGCGCTCCTTGATTTTGTTCTGCAGTTTGCGCAGCTCCCTCCGCGTGAGCAGCAGCTTGCGGTCGCGTTTGGCCGGATGGTTCAGGTAGGAGCCGAAGCGATATTCCGATATGTGCATCTGGCGTACGAAGAGCTCGTTGCCGATGAAAGTGCAGTAGGCATCGGTGAGGTTGGCCCTGCCGTCGCGGATAGATTTGATTTCCGTGCCCGTCAACACCATGCCCGCCGTATATTCGTCGAGGAGAAAATACTGGAAGGCGGCGCGCTTGTTCTTTATTTCTATGATGTTCTTGTCCATGGGAGGGAGGAATGGAAACAAGGGTGGCAGCTGTCGCCTGCGACACGCTCCCACCCTTTGGTCCTGATACCTCAGTGGCTATTTGTAGCGTTCTTTGTATTTGTCGATTTGCACGCGCATGGAGTCCACGCACTCGCTCACGGCCTCCTCGAAGGTGTCGGCCTGCTTGGCGTTGAAGAGGGTCTGGCCTGGCAATGTGAGTGATATCTCGGCAATCTTGTTGTTCTCGCTTTCGGGTTTCTCCACTTTCAGGATGATTTCGCACTTGGTGGCGTTGTCCACAATGCGGTCAATCTTGGCAACCTTGTCGTTGATGAATTTCTCAAGCTTGGGGTCGGCTTTGAATTTAACGGCGTTGATTGAAATGTTCATAATAACCTCCTTGTTTTTGTTGGTTGATATTTAGTTTTCACTCTTTCCTGTGGCCCTGGGATGGGCGTGTTTGTAGGCCTCCTTCAGGTGCTCGCGGGTGACATGTGTGTAAACCTCGGTGGCCATCAGGTCGGTGTGTCCGAGCAACTCTTTGATGGCATTGATGTCGGCTCCGTCGTTGAGCATGTGTGTGGCAAACGAATGGCGGAACACATGTGGGCTGATGCGGTCGGCGGTGGAGATGGTCGTCATGTACTTCTTCACCACGTTGTAGCACATCGCTGCGGTCATCGGCGTGCCGTCCTTGCGGACAAAGAACGACTCCGAGCACCCTTCCATCTCCCCCTTTAACGAAAAATAACATTTAATATTGCGTGCCAACTCGCTTTCTATGGGGATGTAGCGCTCTTTGTCGCGCTTGCCGAGCACCTTAATGGTGCCGTTGACAAAGTCCACCGACCCTTCGGTAAGTCCCGTCAGCTCAGCGCGGCGCATGCCCGTCTCGTAAAGC
>CACXCY010000163.1 GCA_902766265.1 uncultured Bacteroidota bacterium | reverse complement strand
CGAGATACTGCAGAGCCGTGGGTATGAATATCTTTACGGCCCTGATATCGCGCCGGATGGGCAGTTGCCGATGCGGACATCGCTGGACGAGGTGGTGCTGCGCGAGAAACTGGAGGCGGCGGTGCGGAGGCTCAACCCGTCGCTGCCTGCCAGCGTGCAGGACGAGGCCGTCAAGACGGTGCTGCGTATCGGTTCCACCGACCTGTTGGCCGACAACGAGCGTTTCCATGAGCTGCTGACGCAGGGCGTGACGGTGTCGGTCTACGAACAGGGCGAGGAACGAGGCAAGAAGGTGTGGCTGGTGGACTTTGACGACCCGTGGAACAACGACTTCACGGTGGTCAACCAGTTTACCGTCATAGAGAACGGCAATAATCTGCGGCCCGACGTGGTACTGTTCGTCAACGGGTTGCCGCTGGTGGTGATGGAACTGAAGAATGCCGCCGATGAGGAGGCCACCATTGCTGCCGCTTACAACCAGATAGAGACCTACAAGGTACAGATACCGTCGCTGTTCAGATATAACGAGGTCATCGTCATTAGCGACGGATTGGAAGCCAAAGCTGGCACCCTGTCGTCGGCTTTGAGCCGCTTTACGGCGTGGAAGAGCGACGACGGCGAACATATTGCCTCGCATCTGGTGGGTGAGCTGGAGGTGCTGCTGCGCGGCATGATGAACCCCAAGACGCTGCTCGACCTGGTGCGGGCGTTCACCGTCTTTGAGAAAGACAAGCACGAGGATAAGACCACAGGCCAAATCACCATCACGACGGTGAAGAAGCTGGCGGCTTATCACCAATACTATGCCGTCAACAAGGCCGTGGAGTCCACGCTGAGAGCTACAGGCATCAACAGCAGCATGCCGATGGCTGCTGAGTCGCCCTCCAACTTCGGTTTCAAGACTGTGAGTGAGCAACAGACGGGCGACCATCGTGCCGGTGTGGTATGGCACACGCAGGGCAGCGGCAAGTCGCTCTCGATGGTGTTCTATGCCGGTAAGATAGTGCAGCGGTTGAACAACCCCACCATCGTGGTCATCACCGACCGCAACGACCTCGACGACCAGCTTTTCGAGACCTTTGTCTCATCGAAACAACTATTGAGACAGACACCAATACAAGCCGAGAGTCGCGAGCATCTGAAACGTCTGCTTGCAGTGCAGTCGGGTGGCGTGGTCTTCACCACCATACAGAAATTCCAGCCCGAAGAGGGCAACATATATGACCAGCTGACCGACCGCAACAATGTGGTGGTGATAGCCGACGAGGCGCATCGCACACAATATGGCTTCCGAGCCAAGAGCGTTGAGGTGCGCAACGAGGCCGATGAAGTGATAGGTTCTGAAATCAAATATGGCTTCGCCAAGTACTTGCGCGACGCGTTGCCCAACGCCACCTATATCGGCTTCACCGGTACACCTATCGAGCTGAGCGACAAGAATACACCCGCTGTCTTCGGCAATTATATTGATGTCTATGACATCGCCCAAGCTGTGGAGGATGGTGCCACGGTACGTATCTTCTATGAGAGTCGTCTGGCCAAGGTGGAGCTGAGTGCCGAAGGCCGCAAGCTGGTGGAAGATCTGGACAAGGAGCTCGACGTGAAGGAGATGGACGATGTGCAGAGAACCAAAGCCAAGTGGACACAGCTGGAAGCCCTGATAGGCAGTCCCAGTCGTGTGAAGAATATCGCCCGCGACATCTTGGAACATTTCGAGGCACGTCAACAGGTGTTCGAGGGCAAGGCGATGATTGTGGCCATGAGCCGCAGGATTGCCGTGGAACTCTATGACGAAATCATCAAGCTGCGTCCCGAATGGCACAGTAACGACCTGCGTAAGGGTTCGATTAAGGTGGTGATGACCACCTCGGCCTCCGACGGTCCCGCTATTGCCAAGCACCATACCACCAAAGCCGACCGCCATACTCTGGCGGAACGAATGAAAGACCCTGACGACGAGTTGAAGATGGTGATAGTGCGCGATATGTGGCTCACGGGCTTCGATGTGCCGTGCTTGCATACCCTGTATATTGACAAACCTATGCAGGGCCACAATTTGATGCAGGCCATTGCTCGTGTGAACCGCGTATATAAAGACAAGCCCGGCGGACTGGTGGTGGACTACCTCGGCATCGCTGCCGACCTGAAGAAAGCGCTTTCGTTTTACTTCGACAACGGAGGAAAGGGCGACCCCACACAGCAGCAGTCGCAAGCCGTGGAGCTGATGAAAGAGAAACTGGAGGTGGTGGAGCAGATGTTGTACGGATTTGAATGGCAGCAATATTTTACTACCGACACCAAAGGCAAACTGTCGTGGATACTCAGAGCCGAAGATTTCATCCTTGGTCTCGAGGAGGGCAAGAAACGTTTTATCAACGAGGTGACTGCTCTGGGCAAAGCATTCGCGTTGGCAATCCCACATGAAGAGGCAATGAAAGTGAAAGACGAGATTGCTTTTTTCCAAGCTGTGAAAGCTCGTCTGTGTAAGTTCGATGTCAGGGGCGGAGGACATACCAATGAGGAAATAGAAACTACCATACGGCAGGTGATAGATCAAGCGCTGGTGTCGGAGCAGGTGATAGATCTTTTCGATGCCGCTGGTATCAAGAAGCCCGACATCTCCATTCTTTCCGAGGAGTTCCTGATGGAACTGAAAGGCATGGAACACAAGAATATCGCCCTTGAGGTGCTGCGCAAACTCCTGGAAGATGAAATCAAGGCGCGGTCGAAATACAATCTTGTGGAGAGCCGCACATTAATGGAGATGCTTGATGGCTCTATAGTGCGCTACCACAACAAGATTGTATCTGCAGCAGAGGTAATTGACGAACTCATCAAACTGAGCAAGCAGATAGTGGCCAGCGATAGCGCGGCACAGGAGATGGGACTGGAGACCTACGAGTATGCCTACTATACCGCTGTGGCTGACAACGAGAGTGCCCGCGAGCTGATGGGCAAGGATAAATTACGCGAACTGGCGGTGGTACTCACAGAAACTATTCGTAAGAACAGTACGATAGACTGGACCATCAAGGAGAACGTGAGGGCCAAGATAAAAGTGGCTGTCAAGCGGTTGCTGCGTAGGTTTGGCTATCCGCCCGACATGCAGGCATTGGCTACCGAGACGGTATTGAAGCAGGCGGAACTGATAGCGAATGATTTGGTAGAATAGCAAAGATGTGTGTCTTTTAAGAGAAGTTTGAAGTATTCAGAAGTAGGGAATCAATGAGAAGGAAAACAATATGGGCAATCCATATATACTTAACATAATAATAGCATGACGGTTATAGATTATATTGTATTGTCGTTGGCTGTGGGTATCGACGCTATGACGGCTATGCGTACCTGCGCCGAGCAGTCGGCGGTGCGT
>CACXCY010000162.1 GCA_902766265.1 uncultured Bacteroidota bacterium | reverse complement strand
GAGCGATGCGCTGTCGAGTGTCATCACCATAGTAGGTACTAAACTTTCGCAGCGCCCTGCCGACCGCGAGCACCCTTTTGGTTTCGGCCGTGTGGAGTATTTCAGCGCCATCGTCATCGCCCTCATCGTATTGGCGGCGGGCGTCACCTCGCTTGTTGAGTCGGTGAAGAAAATCTTTGTCCCCACCATACCCAGCTACACCACGGTGACGCTGGTGGTCATCATTGTGGCCATCGCCGTCAAGCTGCTGCTGGGACGCTACGTGAAACACAAAGGCGAGCAACTGAAGAGCGACGCTTTGGTGGCTTCGGGCTCCGACGCGCTGTTCGATGCCATCATCACGCTGGCCACGCTCATCTCGGCAGGCATCATGCTGCTGTGGAACGTTTCCATCGACGGCTACCTCGGTGCCGCCATCTCGCTCGTCATCATCAAGGCGGGTTTCGAAATGCTGGCATCGCCCATCAACGAGCTGCTGGGCAAGAAAATCTCGCCCGAGCTGACGCGCCAAATCAAGCACGATGTGGCCGAACAGGAAGGGGTGCACGGCGTTTTCGACCTTATCCTCCACAACTACGGGCCCGACGTGATGATTGGCTCGCTCCATATCAGTGTTGACGACACCATGAACGCCCACGACATCCACGGTCTCACGCGCCGCATCTCCACCCTGATGTACGAGCGCTACGGCATCATCATGACCGTGGGCGTCTATGCCAACGCCACCGGCAGCGGTCCCGCGGCCGAGTTGCAGAGTGCGGTCTTGCATCGTCTTTCCGAGCACAAAGAGATCGTGCAGGTGCACGGCTTCTACTACTCCGAGAAAGACAGGATGCTCTCCGTCGACGTGGTGCCCGACATCGCGGTCCGCGACAGCGCAGCCCTTGTCCGAACCCTCACCGGCGAGCTCCAGCCATTGGCACCCGACATGCAGATTGTCATCGTCGTCGACCACAACTATAGCGAATAATACATCAAACAATACCCTCAATGAAACGCATCGTCATAACAGTCCTGGCCGCCGCGGCCATCGCGGCGGCGGCCATCACCATAAGCGCCAACGTGATGGTGAAGCGTACGGCCAAGGGGCTGTGCTACGACGACACCGCGGCCATCCCCTACCGGCGTGTGGGGCTGCTGCTCGGCACCTCGAAGCTGAACCGCCACGGCGGGCCCAACCCTTACTTCACCCGCCGCATCAAGGCCTGCGCCGCGCTCTACCATGCCGGCAAGATAAGCAAGGTGCTGGTGAGCGGCGACAACAGCCGCATCGGCTACAACGAGCCGGAGGACATGCGGCAGGCCCTCGTGGAGGCAGGCGTGCCCGACAGCGTCATCGTGCTGGACTATGCCGGCTTCCGCACCTACGACTCGATGGTGCGCGCCAAGAAGGTGTTCGGCCAGCAGCGGCTCACCGTCGTATCGCAACCGTGGCACAACGAGCGCGCCCTCTACATTGCCCACCGCATTGGCGTGGACGCGATAGCATACAACGCCGCCGACTTCGAGAACCGCCAATGGAAACTCCGCCTCACCGTCCGCGAGTGGCTGGCACGCACCAAGATGGCCGTCGACCTGCTGTCGCTGCACGACCCGCATTTCCTCGGCGAACCGATAGAAATCTAAAACTCAACCACCATGAAACTGCAAGGAATAGAAATCACCGCCCGCAACATTCCGCGATATTTTCCGCTGTGCCACCTGGAGGGCTGCCCCCGTAGCGGGGAGTGTCTGCGCCACGTTGTCGTCCCGCTGGTGGACGACAAGGTCACCCACGGCCCCGCAGTCTACCCCTCGGCCCTGCGCGCCCAGGGCGGCTGCGCCGAATGGCTGCCGATACGCGTGGTGCGCTACGCATGGGGGTTCAATCCACTGTTCGTCAACGTGCTTGCACGCGACGCCAAGCCGCTCCGAGCCCAGATACAGCAACTCCTCGGCAGCCGTTCTACCTACTATCGCTGCAATCGGGGCGCCAGCATGCTCCCTCCCGCCAAACAGCAACAGATACTTGACCTCTTCGCCAAACGGGGATACACCGAAGGGCTATCCTTCGCTCACTACAAGGACGCCATTAACTTCTCTGCACATTAATGTTTTAGGTGTTTCATCCTTGTGTCACCAGGTGACACACTTTGTGCCAACGGTGGTGGCACACTTTGTTTTACCCTTGGTGACACACTTTGTGCCAGCGGTGGTGACACAACTTGTTTCACCCTTGGAGGCACACTTTGTTTCACCGAGGGTGACACAACTTGTGCCACCCTCGGTGAAACAACCTGGCACACGCCGATACACCTTCCTCCACCGCCCCGCAGCGGAGGGACGTGATTCTATGGAAGGGGGAACCCGGGTGCCACCGCCGCGGTGGATAACTATTCCGCGTTCGCCCAAATAAATTTTCTGCATGTCAGGATTTTGTTGTATCTTTGCGCATTCTTTTTGCCGGTCGATGCTGCCCGCTGAAGGAGATAGAACATTGAATATTAACACTTTTATGGGTCGTGGGGACGGTCCCCACGGCTGCGGTAAAGTAAACGAAAACAATAAAAAACAACATGAACGAACACATTATCACAAAGCGATTCGACCTCGGCGACGGCCGCATGATCGAAATCGAAACCGGCAAGCTGGCCAAACAGGCCGACGGCGCTGCCGTGGTCCGCATGAACGACACGATGCTTCTGGCCACCGTATGCTCGAAGAAAGAGGTGGGCGAGAACGTCGACTTCATGCCCCTCACCGTT
>CACXCY010000161.1 GCA_902766265.1 uncultured Bacteroidota bacterium | reverse complement strand
CATAGGCATTGGTTTGAGACTACAAAGATAGTAAAAAAGGACAAACGAGAGGGTATGGTAGACAAAAGGAATTGATTTTTTTGTAACTTTCAAGTGTGACCGAAGGGTCGTTTCGGCCCCAATGACCTACAATTTTAACAAATCCCGACACAGTCGTTTTTTCAACCGACTATAGTCGATTCGACAACCGACTATAGTCGATTTGCAAAACGACTATAGTCGATGCCCAAAACGACTATAGACGGTCCCCACACTTCTTTTAACATTTGGCGACAAGATTAGCCCCTCATAGTAAATAAAAGGAGCCGCCCCAGGGGACGGCTCCTGTTTGCCAACCGGTCGAGAAACAAAATATTTCGGTCAATCACGGAATAATATGTATCTTTGCAACCCAAATACATACATAAACTATCACTGCAACATCATGAAAAAGACTATTGTTATTGCCATGCTGATGGCCGCGGTGGCGAGTGCCAGCGCACAGTGGTTCGACTTTTCCAACAACAAAAACCGTTTCGACCTCGGTGTCAACCTCGGTATGACTGGGCTGAAATGCAACTACCAGGCGTTTACCTGGGGCGCCAGCTTGAACGTCTATGGCGTCTATGTCGACTTCCTTTACGGCGCTCCGGCGCACAAATATGACAACCATGTGGTTCCTGTCATGTACAACGACACATCGATTACCTCCATCAACATCGGCTACCAGATTCCCGTGCTGCCGTGGCTGCGGGTGATGCCCATTGTCGGTCACTGCCACACCAATGCCGGTCTTACCGATGCCACTACAGTGAATGTCGAGGTGAACGACGACTACAGCGCCGAGATGTACCACGACTTCGACGTTAGGTCGCGCAGGCACTATTTCAACTACGGCTGCGGTCTCATCATCCAGCCCATCCGTTGGTTCAATCTCTACGCCGTCTACTCCCGTCAGGCCGTCTATGGCGGGCTCGGCATCAGTCTCGGCGATGTCGATTGGTAGTAGCCATACTTTCTGCTACAACATTCCACACACTGCCGACCGGCTGCTGATGTGCTCGGACGGAAAGGCGTTGACAGCCCTGCAATTCGACGATACAGGTGATGGACACCAAATACTTGCGGCGGACGGGGATTGCCCGCTTTCTTTGTTTGGCGACGTCTGCCGTTGGCTCGACAGCTATTTTGCCGGAGAGAAGCCCGCGTTTGACATCCCTCTTTCCCTGCAAGGGAATGACTTCCAGCTGCGAGTGTGGCGCGAGTTGCTCACCATCCCCTACGGACACACCGTCCCCTACGGCGAGTTGGCTCGCCGCATAGGATGCCGCTCCGCGCAAGCTGTGGGTGGCGCCGTGAGCCGCAATCCTGTGGTTATCATCGTCCCATGCCACCGTGTCGTAGGTGCCGATGGCTCAATGACCGGCTATGCTTACGGTCTCAATCGTAAGCGGTATCTGCTGCAGCTGGAAAGCCGGCAGGCCACACGTTAGCTGTCGAAAGTCCACAGGTTTCTCCTCGAGTGTCCTCGTTTACGTACCTCAGTTTCCCCGGTACTGCAAGAAATACTCTTTCGGGTACTTTATAATTCTAAATAAAATCAAAACATTTTCTAAAAATATAGTATCTTTGCATCTTTGAATCATTTACTATAAGTATACTAAAAATCTTATAATTAGTAAGTAAGATAAACGCAACGACATCTATGGATAAAAAATCAATCATCGGACTGGTACTGATTTTCGCTATTTTCGTGGGTTATATGTGGTGGATTTCACCGTCGAAGGAGGAGCAGGCCGCTATGCGAGCCCAGCGTGACTCCATCGTTGCCGCCTACTATGACTCTGTTCGTCAGGATTCGGTTACGAGGGCTGAACAAGACTCCGTCCGTCAGCATCTTCGTGATTCCATCCTTGCGGAGAACCCCGATGCGGTCATTGATTTCGACGCTGCAGCTAACGGAGTTCTCTCCCAAGCCGATATGCGCAAGCAACTGGGTGTGTTTGCCTGCAATTGGGCTGAGAAAGTAGACACCATCACGGTGAAGAATAGTGTGTTCGAGGTCGATTTGACCAACCTCGGCGCCGCCGTGAACAAGGTGACGTTGGCTGACTACACGACCTACGACAGCATGCCGTTGGTGCTTATCACGCCGTCGGCCGACAACATGAACCTCGTATTCTCCACCAACGACAATCGTGTCATCAATACGAAGGACCTCTATTTTACTCCATACGTCGATGGCCAACCCGTGGAGGGCAGCAAGCAGATTGGTATTGACGGTGACTCGCTGACGGTGAGCTACAGGGCTTACGCCCAGCAGACCACCGATACGGTGGCAGAAGAAGGGGACAAGGGCTATGTTGAGTTCCTGTACACATTCTATCCCGACCGCTACGAAGTGGGCTACCACATCAATTTTTGTGGGATGAGTCAGGTGATACGTTCCGACAACTACATTGACTTCACCTGGAAGAACCACATGAACCGTCAGGAGAAAGTGGATCGCAGCAGCCGTGGAAGCCGTAACCGCAACAAGGATGCCGAGAAGTTTAACTCCAATGTCTATTTCAAACCCACCAAGGACAAGGTGGACAACCTGCGTATGGGAGCCGACGGCAGCAAGCAGGTGAAAACCCCCGTGGAATGGGTGGCTTTCAAGCAGCAGTTCTTCTGCGCCATACTCTTGGGTGATGCGCCGTTCGCCAACGCCGACCTGGCTACCAAGACCGACAAGCAGGACACCATGCGCAACTATCTGTGTGATATGAGCGGCACCATCGGGCTCAACTACGACAGCGAGAAGGATTGCTCCATTGGTATGCAGTTCTATTATGGTCCCAGCAAATATCGTGAGCTGCGGGAGATGCACAAGGGATTCGAGCGAATGTTGCCCCTGGGGTGGGGATTCTTCCTCATCCAATGGACCAGCCGTCTGCTCATCGTGGGCTTCCGTTTCTTTGCTGGCTTCATGAGCAACTACGGCCTTATCATCATCCTGCTTACCATCATTCTGCGCACCGTGCTCTTCCCGCTCACTTTCAAGTCGTACCAGAGTAGCGCGGTGATGCGTATACTGCAGCCGGAGATTCAGGCGTTGAACAAAAAATACCCCAACCAAGATCAGGCCCTTGCCAAACAGCAGGAGATGTCCAAGCTGCAGAAACGTGCCGGCATCAGTCCGCTGGCTGGCTGTCTGCCCGCTCTGATCCAGATGCCTATCCTCTACGCCATGTTCCGCTTTTTCCCTGCATCCATAGAGTTGCGCCAAAAGCCCTTCCTCTGGTGTGACGACCTTTCCACCTACGACTCCATTCTCGATTTTGGATTCAATATTCCCCTCTATGGCGACCACATGAGTCTCTTCTGTTTGCTGATGTTCGGCATGCAGTTCTTCTACACATGGTACACGATGAGAGGCCAGAACGCTTCGGCCGCCATGCCGGGCATGAAGTTCATGATGTACTTTATGCCGTTTATGATGCTGTTCCTCTTCAACAGCCAGTCGGCAGCCCTCAACCTCTACTATTTCTGCTCCTTGAGCATTACCATGCTTCAGATGGTGCTCATCCGCAAATTCACCAGCGAGAAGAAAGTGCGTGCCCGCATGGCCGCCTACGACCTGAAACAGAAAAACGACAAGAACGCCGGCAAGAAGTCGCGTCTGCAGCAGCGAATGGAAGAGATGCAGCGCATGAGTGAGCAAATGCGGAAACAGCAGCAGAACCGCCGTTGACCATCGCGGAGAGATGACATCCCAAAAGAAAAATGATAAATTAAAACACTCAAACCATCATGTTAGCAGTAATCATTGCCACATTCATCGTGGGATATGCCTGCATCGCGCTGGAGCATCCCATTAAAGTAAACAAAACCGCTACCGCCCTCCTGTTGGGTGTGTTGCTCTGGACCATGTATGCGTTCTCCATGAACACTTTCGGTGCCGGTATGACGCACGACGCATGGCGCGTAGCACTCAGCGGTAGCTTGGTACATCACCTGGGAAGCACATCGGAGATTGTGTTCTTCCTGTTGGGAGCTATGACCATCGTGACGTTGGTCGACTCCTATCAGGGTTTCACCATCATCACCGACCACATCACCACGACCAACAAGCGTCGCCTGCTGTGGATTCTTTCCATTCTCACATTCTTCTTCAGCGCTGTGCTCGACAATATGACGACTGCCATCGTGATGTGCGCCCTGCTGCGCAAACTCATTGCCGACAAGCAGGAACGCTGGCTCTTTGCCGGTATGGTTATTTTGGCTGCCAACGCTGGCGGTGCATGGAGCCCCATCGGCGACGTGACCACCATCATGCTGTGGATAGGCGGTCATGTGACCACTTTCAATATTATGCTGAAGACTATTGTGGCCTCCTTGGTATGCCTTGTGGTTCCCGTGCTCTTGCTCAGCGCTACGCTGAAAGGCGACATCGTGCGTCCTGAGGCAGTGTCGGACGAGGGCTATCAGATTGACCCCAAATACCGCAACCTGATATTCTTCCTCGGTATTGGCGCACTCGTCTTTGTGCCTGTCTTCAAGACCATCACCCACCTGCCTCCGTATCTCGGTATGCTCTTTGGCCTTTCTATCCTTTGGATTGTCACGGAGCTTATCAACCATCATAGCGAGAAAAACACAGGCCGCAAGATGCCTACCGCTGTCACCACGCTGCAAATCATCGACACGCCTTCCATCCTCTTCTTCCTCGGTATCTTGATGGCTGTGGCTTGTCTGGAGAGCTGCGGTGCATTGGCAGGGTTGGCAAAAGGTCTGGACAACGCCTTCGGTCAGGTGAAGATGGGTGACGAGCCCTTTGGTTTCTTTATCATCGCCACCATCATCGGTGTTCTCTCTTCCGTGGTGGACAATGTGCCTCTGGTAGCCGCATCGATGGGCATGTACAACGATGCTTTCGTTACCAATCATCCTTTCTGGGAGTATCTGGCATACTGCGCCGGTACGGGTGGAAGTCTCCTTATCATCGGCTCGGCCGCTGGTGTGGCTGTTATGGGCATGGAGAAGATAGACTTTATATGGTACGTGAAAAAGATTTCATGGCTGGCTCTTGCCGGTTTCCTGGCAGGTGCCGTCGTCTATATCCTCATGGACATGACTTTGTTCGAGAAAGTGCCCGCTTTGCGTGACTGCATGGTGTGCTTACCGCAAATCAATCTACCGAAAATAGCATAAAATGGCAGTATTCAAACGTGTGCCTGCAGAGCAAGGTAAACGCAAGGTGTGGAAGACTATCTTTATGGTGGCCGTATATGCTTTTGCATTGGCAGGATTCGGCATTATCGGGGCATGGGCTTTCTACCAGTTGGGTGGTACCCGCAACAAGGGTGCTGTCGATGAGAACTACCGATACCTGATGTCGGTGTCGGAGATGAAAGACCTCAAGGGTAAGGAACTCACCAAAGAACAGGCCAACGAGCTTTGGATGAACCAGTTTGCGAAGTTGGCTGCCTTTGGTAAGTTTTATCCCGAGAATGCCCGTCTCATCCTTCACGCTGCCCAGGAAAGCGACGACCCGTTTGTCATCGACCGCATGATTGCCGCTGCTTCCATCTATGCCGGAGGCGATACCGACTATAAGAAATATATGAAGGAGCTCTCGACGTTCTTTGACAAGCAGCCGCAACAGAACAACGAGAATATCATCCCTTGGATGGCGACGGTGGAGTGGCAGGCCTTGAAGTCGGCCATTTTAAAGGATAGTGCATTGTTGGTGAAGGCAGGGTTGATTTCGGGAGTGGAACCTCGGCTTATCGTCAGTTGCCTTGTTGGGGAGCAGATTCGTCTGTTCAACTCCAAGCGAGAGATGTTCAAGAAATATCTCGGTCCTGTCAAGGTCCTCTCGGTTCAGTCGCAGTTCTCCTATGGCGTCAACGGCATCAAAGACTTTACCGCCGCCGCCGTGGAGCAGCACCTGAAAGACCCGTCGTCGGAGTTCTACATGGGCAAGCGCTATGAGAATATCCTGGATTTTGAGACGGGAGACCATAGTGGCGAACGCTACAAGCGCTTGGTGGATTATCGCAACCATCTATATTCATATATATACACGGGATGCATCCTCCACCAGACGATGTTGCAATGGAAACGTGCGGGCTACGATATCAGCGACCGTCCCGATATCCTCTGTACGCTGTTCAATGTGGGCTTTTCCCAGTCGCACCCTCATCCCGATGCTGTCTGCGGCGGGTCGCATATCAGTATCGACGGCAAGTCGTACACTTTTGGCGCCGTGGGTTTCGATTTCTATTATTCCGGCGAGTTGGCTTCGGCCTTCCCTTTCTGGCGTCAGCATTTCATCCCTGACGACGGAAAAGCGTTGACTATGGAAGAAATCCAAGCCATCCAGGGTAATATGAGCGACTGCGCTCGTCCCGAAAAGGGGTTGGAATACCGGAAGCAAGACTCTAATGCTGTCATGGAATCCTCCAGCTTGTATGACCCCAATCTCACTCCGAGAGAACGCGAGATACAAGAGTTCTTGAGAGCGACAGAATATTAAAGTATACATACAAAAAGAAAAGCGGGTGCCTTCAATAAGGCACCCGCTTTCTTTTATGTCAAACCAAATGGTAGAGGTCTATTGGGTGATAATGACTCGTTTGGTCGGGGTGTCGCCCACGCGGACGAGATAGATGCCGCTGGAGGGCATGGAGAATGTGCGGTTGTTGCGCACGCCGTTCACAAGACAACGTCCGTCGATGGTGTATATCCATACCGGCAGGTTTTCGGCACCGACAATCTCAATGGTGTTTCCTATGGTGAGGGTGCGGATGTAGGCGCCTTCAATTTCGTCTATACCTTCATCGTTGACAATAATCTCGAAGTAGGCGGTGAACAGGGTGTCGCTCATCACGGTGATAGTGCGGGGATTGGTTGTGCTGCGGTCATTCCAGCGCACAAAACGGTAGCCATCGTTGGCAACGGCCGTAAGCAAAGCGTTGGTGCCGTGAGTGTATTGTCCGCCACCGGTGGCGTAGCCCATAATGTCGTTGTTCACGTTGACGGTCACCATGTGGGTGCCGCTGGGAAGTGCCTCAAAGTAGGCGGTGAAAGTGGTGTCGCGCATCACGGTGATGGTGCGGGGGTTGGTGGTTACGCTATCGTTCCAGCGCACAAAGCGGTAGCCGTTGTTGGCGGTAGCCGTGAGGGTGGCGTTGGTGGCATGGGCATAGGTGCCGGTGCCGGATACGGTACCCATCGAAGTATTGTTGCTGTTGGCCACAACCATGTGGTGGGTGCTTCCCGTGGTGGTGAAGATGCCGCGGATCATCCATGTGTAGTAGAACTGGGAGCTGACGGTGGCGATGTTAACCCAGGAGGTGCCTTCGTCGTCAGAGGCCCAGCTGCCGTCGGAATTGCCGACATAATAGCATCCTGCTGCGGGACACACGGAGGTTTCGCCAGCGGGCAGATTGTAGCGGAACAATATCCACAGCGGCTGTAGTGTGTCAACAACATGCGGAGTGGTCAGGTGGAAAGTGTTCCATGCGCCGACAGATGTGGGGGTAAACTGGACAGAGTCGACAAAAGTGGTGGGGCGAGTGGAACCGCCGCGCCAGAGTTGCAGCGTGAAGATGCTGGATGCACCCGAGGGCACAAAAACCATAACGTCGGTCAGGGTGCGGTGGTGAACGAGTTGATTAGGCGTAATGCGGATGCCCCAATACATGGGCTTGTAGTCGCATACGGTCCCATCCCAAGTACCGTTGTCGTAACCCAGCGTGTCGGTCGACTGCGCTTGGGCGGCGAAAGGCATTACAAAAGCTGCGAGCAGCAAGGTAAAGAGTAGATGTCTTTTCATGGTAATGATGTTTTTATGATTTGATTTTGAATTTTTCTGTGTCTTGTTGGAGTCGACTGTATTCTCAGGTGGTTATAGTGAGTAAAATTTCCAACGTGTGGTGTTGTTTGTGTTGTATTAAGTATTTGATATGCAGTAATATTTGTGCGATGATAATGGGTTGATGAGCATTTTCTGCCTATAAATTTGCGACTGCAAAGGTACGTTTTTTATTTGAACAGAGCATAAAAGAATTTGTTTTTTTTGATGCAAAAAACAACAACAATTCAACAATGGATGACAGTTTTT
>CACXCY010000160.1 GCA_902766265.1 uncultured Bacteroidota bacterium | reverse complement strand
CGCAAGGAGCAGGTCATCCTCTTCCAGAACCGCAGGGGTTTCTCGCTGCGCATCGAGTGCGAGGCGTGCCACTGGGTGCCGCAGTGCCAGAACTGCGATGTGTCGCTGGTCTACCACAAGAGCACCAACAGCTTGCGCTGCCACCACTGCGGCTACAGCATCCCTGTGCCCGCCGAGTGTCCCAAGTGCCACAGTACGGCGCTCAAGATGAAGGGTTTCGGCACCGAGCGCATCGAGGACGACTTGGCCATTCTCTTCCCTGAGGCACGCATTGCCCGCATGGACCTCGA
This sequence comes from uncultured Bacteroidota bacterium, assembly GCA_902766265.1. GTDB lineage: Bacteria > Bacteroidota > Bacteroidia > Bacteroidales > P3 > Colimorpha. The sequence continues at coordinate 2,823 of CACXCY010000160.1, read as the reverse complement.
CAGCACACGCCAGCGCCAGCGTTACCTCGAAATCATCAACGACTTCGAGGACCACAATATCGACATCCTCGTCGGCACGCAGATGGTCACCAAGGGGCTCGACTTCGACAATGTGAGCGTGGTAGGCATCCTCAGCGCCGACAATCTCATATCTTTTCCCGACTTCCGTGCCTACGAGCGGGCCTTCCAGATGATGACGCAGGTCAGCGGCCGCGCCGGTCGGCATGGTCGCAGGGGCAAGGTCATCATCCAGTCCTACAACCCTTGGCACCAGGCCATCCGTGACGCTATGGCGAACGACTACGGCTCCATGTACGGCAGCCAGATTCAGGAGCGCCGTGTGTTCCGCTATCCGCCCTACTACAAGTTGATAGACATCAGCATGAAGCATCGCGACGCGGAGGTGCTCAACGTGGCTGCCGCCCGTTACGCACAGCTGCTGCGCCGCGACCTCGGCAACCGTGTCATAGGGCCTGAGTATCCCAGCGTGAGCCGGGTGCGTGGCTTGTTCATCAAGAAGATCATGGTGCGTTTCGCCCGCGAGGAGTCGCTGGCCAGGGGCAAACAGATTCTGTTGGATCACGCCAATGCCGTGCTCAACGACAAGTCCTGCGGTCGGGTGCAGATTATCTTCGACGTCGACCCTTGCTGAAGGTGCTTGTAATTACTTGAACACCAATACTCTGTTTTTTGCGGCCAATAAAAGCACGGTTTTATATGCAACAAAAGCGCGGTTTTGTAGGACATAAAACCGCGCTTTTATCTGCACCCAAACCGCGCCGGGGTTTCGTGGCCGATTATTGGGCTTGGGAAAGATCTACTGGCGTTGTGGCTCGACGGTGAGGACGACACCCGGGGTGTTGGCTCGGAACTCGGGGGCGTACATGCTCTGCAGCGTGGCTCCTCCAAGTGCTTGGCGGCTGCCGCTGGCGGTGACATACATATCGTATTCCAGCACATACTTGCCTTTCTCCATCCGGTCGATGAAGAAAGAGGTCGAGGCGTTGTAGACGGCTGTGTAGTAGCTCAGCCCGCCGTTCCACTTCCAGCCGCTGGCGGTGCTCACGGGTTCGAAGGCGCTGGGTCGCGGGTCCTTGAGCTCCAGATATTCCAGCGTGCGGTCGCAGTCGATGACGATACGCACCCGCACCTTGTCGCCCACATGCAGCCGGGCTCCGTCGTTCACCACCGTCATGCTCCCCGAGGGCAGCAGGCGGTAGAGCGTTTTCTGCATTTTTACCCCCATGGTGCTGTAGGGCACCTTGTCCAGGTCCTCGAAGTACTGCCAGTACATGGCTCCCCAAGCCACGCCGTCGGTACTCTTGCTGAGGTGCACCTCGCTCTGGTGCGGGCCGATGTGGTCGGCGTCCCACTGCTGCCGCCGGTAGCCAGTGGCGTACTGCTGCGCAGCAATGGTGTCGGCCCCCACCACGAGGTTGAGCGACGCCGCACGCGACTCGTCAAGCTGCCCTTCGTCGCTCAGCAGGGTACGCACCGCGTCGACCGTCGCCACGTCGGTCTTCCAGCTGGTGGTCTGCTTCTGTTTGAGGAGCCACTGCCGCATGAGGGCTGGCGACCGGGTGTCGGAGGGTTGTACGGTTTCGAAGGCCTCGATGAGGAGGCACTGCACCTCGACGGGACGCTGGTGGCTGAAGAGGCCGCCCACGTTGTCGCGCCAGTACATGCCCATCTCGTCGCTGCTGATACTGCGCTCACGGATACGGCGCACGATGTCGAGGGCCTCGCGGCTGTCGCCGTGGCGGTGGAAGACCAATGCCAGCTGCGCCATCGTGCCGAGGTCGGTGTAGTCCTTGTAGCGCGACAGGGCGTTGCGGTAGAAATAGTCATACGATTGGCGGCACTTGGCCGACAGGGTCTTGTTGGCGTAGAAGCTGCGCATATAGAGGTAGTCGATGTTGGTGGCATTGCTGTTGTTGCGGCGACACTGGAGGTAGTATTTATAGTTCTCCCCGTCCACATAGTTCAGGGCTCGGTTCAGCATCTCCTTCACGGCCGAGGTGTGCGACGCAGGTGCCGCCGCTTCGGCGTCGCTCTTCAGGGCCAGGCGGCCATAGGTCTTCAGGATGTAGCTCGTGGTCCATTCGCTGGTGTAGCGTCCGCCGGCAATCCAGCTCCAGCCCCCGTTGGACGACTGGCTTTCTTTCAGCTTGTCGGTGGCTTGGGCGAGCGAGGTCTCCATCGCCTTGCGGTCGAAGAAGTTTGCCACACGCCGCTGCCGTGCTGTCTCGTCGTTGCCGTCACGCAGCCATGGTGTCTCCTGCAGCAGGGTCTGCTTCACCTCCTGGTTCTGCTCCAAGCGGCTGGTCAGCGCGTCGGGTTCCTGCTCCATCCAGTGGCGGAAGGTGCTCTCTATCTCGGGGTGGCGTGCCACGATGCGGCTACCCACCGTGTTGGCGTAGATGGCGTTGGCTAGGTAGATGTTGGATGGATTCTTGTGGTCTTCGACATAGGGTAGCGCTTGGACAGCGTACCAGACGGGGTTGGCCGTGAACTCCACGCTGAGCGCATGGTGTTGCAGCGTGGTGGAACGGTTGTCGTGCAAGGACTTCATTGTGTAGCCCTTCTCTCCGCGACCATTGATGTACATGCTCATGCTCTCGGTGACGAGCACGCGGTTGGACAGCACAGGGATGACATCCTGCTCTCCGTCGCTGTGGGTGGCGCTTTCCGCCGTGACGCGATAGGTGGCGGCGAATACACCCATAGGTACAGCGACGGGAAAGGTGACAGCGTCGCTGCTGTGGGCAGCGATGCGGCGGTTGTCACTGTGGCCGTAGATGATGCGCCCTGTGGCAGCGTCGG
>CACXCY010000159.1 GCA_902766265.1 uncultured Bacteroidota bacterium | reverse complement strand
TTCTGTGGTGGGCGCGAGCGGTTCGAGGCAGAAAATCTCGATGGCGGCACCGGTGGCATTGTGTACCAGCAACCGCGCATGGATTACCTTCGAGTCGTTGAACACCACCATCATGTCGGGGGTGAGGAAGTCGGGCAGCGAGGCGAAGTTGCTGTCGGTAATCTCGTGACTGCCACGGTGATACACCAGCAGTTTCGAGGTCGTACGCGACTCTTTGGGGTAGAAGGCGATGCGCTCGTCGGGCAGCGGGTAGTCGAAATCGTCGATTCGGATATTTTTCTGGGTGGTCATTGGGAATGCAAGTTAAGGGTAATGGAATAACGAAGTTTGGCTTTGAATATTATTTTCTCCATAAAAAAGCGGAAAATGCAAAAAATGATGTAACTTTGCCGCCGTAAAATGAAAGACATGAAGAAACTGATTCTTTGCCTTCTGATACTCACCCTCGCCGGCGCGGCACAAGCCCAGCGCTTCATCGGTTCCGTCATCGCCGGCGCCAACTTCACGCAAGTCGATGGCGACGAGGTGGCTGGCTTCTACAAGGCCGGTTTCAACGGCGGTCTCTCCGTCATGATGCCCCTCGACAACAGCTTCCACTGGTTCGCCACCATCGAACTGCTCTACACCCAGAAAGGCAGTTTCCAAAACTCCTATCGCGCCAACGCCACCCTGTACGACACTGTGCCTCTGCTCTGGCACAACGAGGATTTCTCCGTGCCTTTCAACAACAAAATCAAGTATAAACTGAACCTCGACTATGTGGAAGTGCCGGTGGTGTTCCACTACGAGGACTGGCGTAGCGGCTGCTCTATCGGGGCTGGCTTCGCATGGGGACGACTGGTGCGCGCCCACGAAATCGAGAACGGCTGGACCACCACCACCGACCTCCGTTCCGGCATGTACAGCAAAAACGACTGGAGCGTCATCGCCGATGCCAAGATCAGACTTTGGAAAGGACTGAAACTCAACTTCCGCTTCCAATATTCATTCATCCCGCTGCGCACCCGCATCTACAACCCCTTCGTACCCGACCTGAAAGAGGTGCGCAAACAGTACAACAACGTCATCACCGTGCGGCTCATCTACTCCTTCAACGAGAAATTCATCTCCAACCCCGACTACGTGCGGGGCGGCAAGAAAGGTCCGCGCTGGATTCACGACACCTCCACCGGCTGGTATCGTAACTAATTTACAATCAGAATTTTCTCACTTTCATCCCCTACCCTTACCACATACGTTCCGGCGGGCAGCGGCAGCTGCCTGAAGAATTGCGTAGTACCCACCTCGCAGTACAGCAGGTTGCTGTACACCATCCTCCCATTCATGTCATAGACACAAAGGGTGCGGATGCCCGGATTGGCCACCGTCACGCTGACCGTCACCTCGCCCGAGATAGGATTGGGACACAGCGACAATTCGCCAACATCCTCTTTTACAGAGATATACTTCAGCATCTCGGCGATAGCCTGCGCAGGGCGCTTCCGGAGAAACTCCTCCATCTCCTTCACATCTGCACACCACTTCTTGTGTGTGGCCGGAAAATGAAAACGATCTATCTGCAACGGGATTTCCTCCTGTATGGCATCCACCGCGGCATCCATGTAAGGTTTCGTTGAGTAATAACTTAAAATTCTATGACATAAATCATTATATCTTTCCACCACCTGTTTTTGAAAAATAGGATTCTCCAACAATTTACGGAACAGCAGCGTAGAAATGCGCGAAGCAGGGTACTCCTCATCGCCATCGTAAGTAGCGTAGGCAAAACCGTCCCATTCCAAATGCTTCAACGCCGCATCCCCATCATAAAAAATCCATCTCCACTTTCCCATAAAATACTGCCAGCATCGCATGTTGTTGGCTGGCCAGTCTTCATTATCAATAAATATTTCAAAGATTTGATAATCAATAAAATTATCCACATCAATCAAACGGCAAGCCTCATCGTAATTCTCCTTTATTGACAGGTCGGCAGTGGCCAGCCACGACATCATCTCCTGAAAATAGACATCCGTGCCGTTGTCGAGCAAGCTCACCCAGTTGGACATGATGTTGTAGTAGTCCTCGTTGCCGCCGTAATGGTCTTTGAGGAAATGCTCATCGGGTTTCTCCTGTATGAAGTAGATGCCCCAGTACTCGCCGTTGAGGTAGAGCACGGCGGGACGGATGGCGGGCACGTCGAGCCGCAGATTGCGGGCAATCTGCTCCGTAACCATATTCTGCACTCCGGCATGGGTCCATGCGCACGCGAAAGGCTTCAGTACCAGCCGTTTGAAGGCATCCACATCGGTATCCTCGAAGATCCGCGCCCGGAAACGCTTGTCGCCATACTCCTCGCGGGCATACACCTTCAGGCCTTTTTGCACATACCGGCGGGAAGAACCGCCATGGGTGCGCAGACCACACTGCTGATTAAGCGACTGTCCATCTGGTAGATACAGTTCCAAATTCACCACACGCTCCCACTCGCGACCCTCCTGATAGTAGTTGCCACTCCAGTCGTCGCCATTGTAGCAGGCACCCGGCACGAAGATACCCGTGGAGTCGTCGGTAAGGTCGTGGCGCGAGGCGCAGATCGACACTACCGGCAGGCCATGGCTGTCGCTGCCCAGATCGGCGACGATGTACGTTTGGGTGACCACCTGCCCTACCCGCTGGCCAACGCTGTTGAACGCTGCGGCGCGCAGCACCACCACCCGCTGCACACCGTCGTCTGGGATGTGGAAGTTCGATGGGGGGCACATGGGCACTTGGTACAGAACCGCATCGGAGAAGAGGCTGCTGGTGAGGGTAAGCGGATGGGTGTAGGGCCTATCATCGACGGTAGGTGGCTGTCCGTCGGTCGTAAAAAAGATGCGCAGGCTCGTGTCGGGACAGGTCATGGTCACCTGCGGGGCGTGCTGGTAGAAGCCGCCGGCGGGCACCACCTGCAAGTTCTGCGCCGGCAGCCACATGGCGACCAGCAGCAGCACTCCCAACAAGACAAGACGCGCTCTCAT
>CACXCY010000158.1 GCA_902766265.1 uncultured Bacteroidota bacterium | reverse complement strand
GAACCAGTGCCTGTTTCTTCTTCGCAAGCGACCATGCCGACCATTACAAATGCCATCATGGCATAATAGAAAAACTTTTTCATTTCTTTTGAGTGTTATTGATTAATATGCTTCTATAACTCGAAACTACATATAATATTGTGTCGCCCCCCCCTTATCCGCAATGGATAAACGTCTGGACCAGTTCGAGAATCTTGTCGGGGTTGTTGCCAATCTCGGCGCGCAGGTTACGGTCGTTGTACGAACGCAAGTCCTTGAGTATGCCGTCAATCAGCTGCGGGACGAAGACGCCCTTGTCCTCATAGATGGCGCGGTCGCGCTCCAGTAAATCGGCGCTGGCGGCACAACTGTCGGGCAACACATCGAGACGGTTCAGCACCTCTTCGTGCTCGAAGATGTTGACGCTCACGTAGCGGTCCTTGGCATACTGCACGGCATTCTCCATCTCGAAACCGTGACGGGCTGCCACCGTCATGCCGGCCAACAGCAGATAGACATTGGCGCTGCCGTCGGGCGTGCGAAGTTCGATGGTCTGCTTGTGTGAGAAATCGACCTCGGTGTCCCGCTCCAACGGATTGCAGTGGGCCATCATGTTGCCGCTGCCCTTGGTCCATCCCAGCGGGACACGCACCATGGCGCTACGGTTACGGTCGCCCCAGCAGATGTTGGTGGGCGCCTCCTGATGAGGCACCAGACGGAAGTAGCTGGTAGGATTGGTGTCGCCGAAAGCGGTGAGCGAACCAGCCAAGCTCAAGATGCCGGCGATGGTCTTGTGGGCAATCTCGCTCAGACCGTTCTCGCCCACATACATATTCTTGCCGTCCTTGCTGACACGAGTGTGAATGTGCATGCCGCTACCCGCCTTGCCGACGGTGATTTTCGGTGCGAAGGTGACGGTGATGCCATAGCGATAAGCCAGTGCGCGCATAATCCATTTGGCAATCACCAGCTGGTCGGCGGCATCCTCCAGCGTCGTCGGGAGGAATTCTATTTCGTTCTGCTCATACATCGTGTCGCCCACGGTGAAGTTGCCCACCTCCGAGTGGCCGTACTTAATCAGACCACCGCTCTCGGCGATGAGCTTCATGGCCTCGATGCGGAAGTCCTCGAACTTGCAGAAAGGACGCGACGTATGGTAGCCCTTCTGGTCGGCGGGGACAAAAAGATCGTCTTTGTCGGCGATGACATAATACTCCAACTCGCCCATCACCTCGAACTCCATGCCCGACGTGGTCTCGCGGAAAGCCCTGCCGGCCTTGGCGAGAGTATACTCGGGAGCCATCTCAAAGGGTTGCCCGTCCTTGGTGTAGAAGTTGCATAGGATGTCAAGCGTAGGTATCTCGGCAAAGGGATTGAGGAAAGCGGTGCGGAAACGGGGGATGACGTAGAGGTCGCTGCTGCCCGCCTCCAGGAAGGGGAACAGGCTGGATCCGTCCACGCGCTCACCGCTGGTCAGCACCTCGTCGATATGGTCATAGCCATTGATGACGAAATTAAGCGTCTTCAATCGACCATCGCTGGCCATGTAGCGAAAGTTTACCATTTCAATCCGAAATTCCTCGATGACACGAAGAATGTCGGCTTTGGTGAATTGGCTGGCGGGCTTTTCCAAGAAAGCCACCAACCGGTTGGGGTTCATCGTATAATTGTCCATGATTCTTTTTTGTGTGTAGGTTAATATTGAGGGCTGTTACCCATCGTCGATGGACAACAACCCGTGAATTTGGGGAGTGCAAAGGTACGACTTTTATTTGTTATGGTTGCCATTTCCGAAAAAAATTGTACTTTTGCAACTCCAACCATCGTTACTTATAACAATAAATAAACCAACAACCATGTTCAGCAAAGAAACATACATAGCCCGTCGCGAACAACTGCGCCGCGATGTGAAACACGGCCTGATTATCATCCAAGGCAACCACGAAGCCCCTTGCAACTACACCGACAACACCTATTTCTTCCGCCAGGACAGTACCTTCCTCTATTTCTTCGGCCTGCAGCGCGAAGACATGATTGGTGTGCTGGACTGCGACAACGGCAAAGACTATATTTTTGCCAACGACTACGACATTGACGACATCATCTGGACCGGTCCGCTTCCCAGCGTCAAGGACCTGGCTGCCAGCGTGGGCGTGACTAATTCCGGAACACTTGCCGAATTGCAGACACTCTGCAACAAGACCATCGGCGAGGCACGCAAAATCCATTATCTCCCCCCCTACCGTGCCGACAATCTCAACCAACTGGGTACACTCCTGGGCATCAAGAAAGACGGTGTATGCCGCTATGCCTCCATGGAACTTATCCTTGCCTGCGTGAAACAGCGCAGCATCAAGAGTGCAGAGGAAATAGCCGAGATTGAAAAAGCCATCGCCACCGCTTACAACATGCACGTGGGAGCTATGAAGATGGCCATGCCGGGACGCTACGAGTACGAATTGGCAGGATTCATGGAAGGTCAGGCATGGATGGGCAACGGTCCTGTGTCGTTCCCCGTCATCATGACCATCCACGGCGAGACGCTCCACAACCATGACCACAACCACAAACTGGAGGTGGGACGCATGCTTGTCATGGATGCCGGCTGCGAAACGGCTATGCACTACTGCAGCGACATCACCCGTTCCGTGCCTGTGGGCGGGAAATTCAACGACCGCCAAAAGACCATCTATGAGCTGGTGCTTGCCGCCAACTTGGAAGCCGCACGCGTCACCCGACCGGGCATCACCTATCAGGAGGTACATACCGCAGCCAGCCGCGTACTGGCACAGGGCTACAAAGACCTGGGCATCCTCAAAGGCAATATCGACGACATCGTGGCCAATGGTGCCCATTCGTTGATGATGCCTCACGGTCTCGGCCATATGATGGGACTTGACGTGCACGACATGGAGAACTACGGACAAATCAATGTGGGATATGACGACGAGACACGTCCCAGCGAACAGTTCGGCCTCGGTAGTCTGCGCTGCGGCCGCCGTCTGCAGCCTGGCTTTGTCATCACCGACGAGCCAGGTGCCTACTTCATCCCTGCGCTCATCGACAAATGGCACGCCGAAGGTACCAACAAAGACTTTGTCAACTTTACCGAACTGGAGAAGTGGAAGGACTTTGGCGGCATTCGCATCGAGGACGATATCCTGGTAACCGACAACGGATGCCGCGTCCTGGGCAAACCCATCCCCAAGACCGTCGCCGAAATCGAAGCCGTCATGAATGAATAACAACACCCATTCGGACATAACATTGAGCCCGCAATAGATGCTATACTATTGCGGGCTCATTTATTTTGTCAAACACTCATTACGGCACAAGTAGACGATGCCGCCCCCTGCTTCCCTTATAACAATTGTTGGTATTATGTAGTACTAGGGGCAGGCAGAAAACTCATCAGCGCATAACGGTAGCCCTCCATACCCAGACCGCACACCACACCACGACAGGCATCCGACAACAAAGAGTGCCGACGGTACTCTTCCCGTGCAAAAATGTTGCTTATATGCACCTCCACTGCAGGCGTGGTGACTGAAGCAAGAGCATCGTGGATGGCTACAGAGGTGTGGCTGTACCCTCCTGCATTGATAACAATGCCGTCGTAAGCAAACCCCACCTGCTGTATCTTGTCTATAAGCTCTCCTTCCACGTTGCTCTGATAATAATCTATCTCCACATGGGGAAACGAGAGGCGCAACTGCTGTAGGTAAGTGTCAAAATCTTGACTTCCATATATGTCTGGCTGCCGTCGGCCTACAAGGTTGAGGTTAGGTCCGTTAATGATGGCTATCTTCATAAGGATTCATTATGTATGACTAAGGTTGAAAAAAGCCGCTCCTGCAGGAGCGGCTTTTGCTGTATCTTGGAATAGACGTGTCTATTAGCAGATACCCTGAGCGAGCATAGCTTTAGCCACGCGCATGAAACCGGCGATGTTGGCACCCTTGACGTAGT